>CAZIDT010000078.1:0-6573 GCA_964537855.1 uncultured Nitrosomonas sp. | reverse complement strand
AACTGCATTTGGCATATTTTTTTTGCCTAACACTTTAATTTTACCTATACTTTTAGGTTGAGTTATTAATTGAATTGATATACAAATATCATTTATACGTCAAATAATTGACATGATGACTCACGCTAAACATGATTTAGCAATTGGTAAATTTGATAGCGCTGAAATATTTTTCAGCGCTAAATCAGGTTAATGTCGCTCACCTGATCAAGTAGCGATAATAAATGAATTGCGCGCTCAAAGCACTTCAAGGATTTATTTACAAATTTTGTAGTACCTTACAGTAGGATTAACTTTGCCGAAATTTGCTCTAAATAAATTCTTACCCGATGCTGCAGCAAGTAGAAAATTTGACTTTCACCACATTATTTTAATAGGCCTGTGTAAACAACAGAATAGGTATGTAAAGTATAGTGTGGATGATGTAACGATTACAGGAAACTAAGTTAGCGTTAATTGCATTTTGCGAAATACTTATCTGACTTGGCAAATTACTTACTCGAACGATAGGGAAAACGACAAACCCAATTGTATTAATGTTTATGTTTACTCGATAACCTGAAGATATGTCATTACCCTTGGAACTACTTAGCTGAAATTAGCAACCTGCCCGTGAATTGAGCGCGGGAGGAAATAATGAAACGAATGTTATTTAATGCAACACAACCTGAAGAGTTGCGTGTTGCGATTGTAGATGGACAAAAACTTATTGATCTCGATATCGAATCAGTTGGAAAGGAACAGCGAAAAAGTAATATTTATAAAGCCGTAATTACTCGGTTAGAACCTGGTTTAGAAGCAGCTTTTGTCGATTATGGTGGTGATCGTCATGGATTTCTTCCTTATAAAGAAATCGATCTAGCAGTCATTGATAATCAATCTGAGACTGCTAGCCATCGCATTCATGAGCATCTTCGCGAGGGTCAGGAATTAATCGTCCAGATCGATAAAGATGAGCGCGGTAACAAAGGAGCAGCACTCACAACTTATATTTCATTAGCAGGTCGCTATCTCGTGCTTATGCCCAATAACCCTCGCGGTGGCGGCATTTCACGACGGGTTAATGCCGATGAACGTGCTGAGTTAAGAGATATTATTGGTCGACTCCAAATACCAGAAGGTATGAGTATCATTGCTCGGACAGCTGGAATTGGACGCAACGAAGAAGAGCTGCAATGGGATCTAAATTATTTGACGCAACTCTGGCATGCGATCGAGGAGGCAGCAAATAATCAAAGTGGTGTATTTTTAATTTACCAAGAAAGCAGTCTAGTCATCCGCGCAATTCGTGATTATTTTTATCATGAAATTGGTGAGATATTGATCGATAACCCTGAAATCTATGATCAGGCGCGTCAATTTATGACTCACGTCATGCCTAACAATGTAGATCGACTCAAGCTCTACCAAGATGATGTGCCATTATTTTCTCGATTCCAAATTGAACATCAAATTGAAACTGCCTATTCACGACAAGTTTCATTACCATCTGGAGGATCAATTGTTATCGATCATACTGAAGCGTTGGTATCGATTGATGTCAATTCAGCGAAAGCGATTCGAGGTACCGATATCGAAAACACAGCGCTGAATACAAATTTAGAAGCTGCAGATGAAATTGCTCGACAATTAAGATTGCGTGATTTAGGAGGGCTTATTGTAATTGATTTTATCGATATGGAAGTAACGCGCAATCAACGAGAAGTAGAAGTAAGGCTTCAAGAAGCTTTGCATGTTGATCGCGCACGGATTCAGCTCGGTAAAATTTCGCGCTTTGGTTTATTAGAACTATCTCGTCAACGACTTCGTCCTTCATTAGGTGAAAGTAATTACATAACGTGTACACGTTGTCATGGTACAGGCCATATTCGAGGAACAGATTCATCTGCTTTACACGTTCTTCGAATCGTGCAAGAGGAAGCCATGAAAGAAAATACAAGCGCTTTACATGTTCAATTGCCGGTGGATGTCGCAACTTATTTGTTAAACGAGAAACGTGCAGAAATCCATAACATTGAAGCACGGCTTAAGGTCAATATTATTCTTATTCCCAATATTTATTTAGAGACGCCGAATTACAAAATTAACCGACTCCGCCATGAGGATATCAAATCAGCCGAGGTTCAAGCGAGTTATGAAATGGTTGAAAAAGTAGCAGAAGAAATAACGCTACCTTCGATTTCTCCTGAAAGTAAAATTACACGGCCTCAGGCTGCCGTTAAAGGCATCACCCCTTCTCAACCAGCACCGGTCCGTGAAGAGAAACCTATTTCTTTTTTAGACAAATTCTTCAGTTGGTTCAGACCAACAAACGAAGAGCAAAATAAATCAGAAACTGCACCTGTTCACTCTCGAGAAAAATCTTCTCAACGAGGTCGAGGACGTAGAGATCGTGGTCGTGGTGGGCGAAACAAAGAAATGCTTCCTAATGATCAACGTAAACGTAATAATTTAAATGAAATTGCTAAAGACACACATCATGATGCTGAGAGTATTTTGCTACATGAATCTAGATCAGATCTACCTACTTACCAAGATGAGGTGCCAACAACGCGCTTGCAGGAAAGTGTTAGTTCGCTAATGCCGCAGGGTGAACCCGAATTAACATCCGATCAGCGAACTGCTCAAGCATCAGAATCGACTGAAAACAATCTTAAGCGGGGAGAAAAGACTGAAGAGAAAGGTCGTTCGCGCCGACGTCGGGGAGGTAGGCAACGTAATCGTTCTGATCGTTCTCGGTCAACGGTTGCTACTGAAGTACTAGAAACGACTTCCCTTGAAACAGATGCAGTCACCTCAATAATGAGTACATCAACCGAACCCGCTGAGATAGTTGCTCAACCGAGTTTCGAAGCCGTCAATTCAATTTACCATCAGCCCCACCAACCCATAGATTCTGGTGTCTGGACTGAACATCGATTACACGAAGTTTCATCACAGTCACGCATTGAAGCAATCGAACGAGTGGAAGATCAAGATTCTTCTAGTGAAGCAATTAGCCAAGGTAGGCAAGATGAATCCTCAGTTGATTCTATTTCGACGTTTAGACCAATTGCACTTACTACACCCGTTGTAATCGATTTACCGGATTTATCCAAGAGTGGACTCGTCATGATTGAGACAACTCAGGAAAAAGTATCAGAAGCTCTAGATGAGGAAACGGTATCGACCAGGAAACCACGTCGAAAAACTCCTCCAGCAAAGGTAGAAATTTCAGATATTACCGAACCACTAATCCAAGTTGAAACTAAAGATTAAATTATCAACAGAAAGGAAATAGCGTTGCTATTTCCTTTTTAAAACAATATTTTCCTAATTTAATTTCGAGAACTGGTTTTAACATAAGCTAATAACAATTCTTCAAGAAATAATCGCGCGTTTAAGGGATGTTTTGACAATTGCTGAAACTGAATTAATTGCTTCCAGAAATCGATAAGCTGTTTTTGTTCAGTTTTTGCTGCGATTGTTTTGATTGCAGATTCATGACGGCGATGGTAGTAAACCTTACCGACCATCTGGAAACTTACTAAATCATAGCACCATTTTTGTAGCCAGCTAACAATCATTGACAATTCGAGTTTATGGAGCTTCTCTGCCAATACAATAGGATCAAGCTGCGCGGGTGAACTGATTTTCTCAATCAGCTCTGTAAAATACGCAAAATAACCTGCCTCAAAATAGCGCTTTACCAATTGAGGAGAAGTACCAAACCAACCAAGATCGATAGCACTCTCTTCAATACCCTCCTGTCGCAACCAATTCTGAACAGATGATTTATCCGGGTGCGGTAAAGTAATTCTCATGCAACGACTGATTATCGTCGGCATTAATGCTTGCAAACAATCGGTTACTAAGAAAAACAAAACTTGCGGTGGCGGTTCTTCGATTTTCTTAAGCATGGCATTTGCCGATGAAATATTCATGCTATCGGCTGGATTTATTAAAATAATTTTACGAGATGACTGATGTGCAGATAGATAGAGGAATTGATCGAGATGACGAATCTGATCAACTGTAATCTGTTGACTCAATTTTCTTTTTGCACTCGTATCCTCTGTAGGTTGCTTTGAATCACTTAGGATTTTTGTAGCATCCACATCAGATTCTGTCAGCGCTTCGGGTTCTATACGATAAAAATTGGGATGGACACCCTGCTCAAACCATTGACAACTCCTACAGTGGCCACAAGCAAATTGTGCTTCTGTTGGTTGTTCGCATAATAACGATTTAGTGAGAACATGAGAAAATTCGAGTTGACCAATTCCTTTTCTTCCACTGAATATAAATGCTTGCGCCTTATCGATTGCACTATTTCGAATCTGAGGCCAAACCGAATATTGCCAAGGGTAAAGCGGATTCATGGTTTACCACTGGTCAAGAGAGGTTGTAGTATTTTCTGTAGTTGATGACTAATATCAGCAATCGGATCACTCGCATCAAGTATCTGAATTCGCTCTGGAAATTGATTTACTCTAGCCAAATAAGCAGCCCTTACGCGATGAAAGAAATCATTTTGTTCATTTTCAAATCGATCTGCGATCTTAATCGACTGCATTCGGAGTCGTGCTACTTCAATCGATAAGTCAAAATAGAGCGTTAAGTCGGGTTGAAATTCACCTTGCACCCATGCTTCCAGAATTCGTAATTTTTCGATTAAAACGCCTCTACCACCACCTTGATATGCATAACTCGCATCTGTAAATCGATCCGATATTACCCAACTACCTTGATGCAAGGCTGGCAATATTACTTTATCTAAATGCTCACGACGGGCTGCAAACATGAGTAACGTCTCTGTTTCAGCATGCATCATCTGACGGTGATCCAATAACAAACTACGTATGCACTCTCCCAGTTGAGTTCCACCTGGCTCGCGTGTCGTTAATACCGGAATTCCTTGATTACGCAGATAATCAGCTATCCAGCTAAGATGCGTACTCTTCCCAGCTCCATCGATACCTTCTAATGTAATGAATTTCCCTTTCTGCATCATGAGCACATGAGTGTTAAGACTAAATGATTCCTAATCTAGTCTATGATATGGTTTTGCCTATCAATAAAAAATAATTTTTAATCGATGAAAATTAATGCAACTGGTTACCTTCAGGAGGCAATTCAAATACCATCTCCGAACTATGATGAACGCCCTGCCGACACCCTAATTCGTCTATTGGTCATTCACAATATTAGCTTACCCCCCGATGATTTTAGTGGGAATGCCATTATTGAATTATTTACCAATCAACTCAATTGCAACGCACACCCCTATTACCAAGCATTACGAGATTTGAAAGTTTCCAGTCACTTTCTAATTCGTCGCCAAGGTGAAATCATCCAGTTTGTTTCTTGTACGAAACGAGCCTGGCATGCTGGTCAATCTTGTTGGCAAGGAATAGATCGCTGTAATGATTTCTCAATCGGAATTGAACTGGAAGGATCCGATACGATTCCCTTTGAAGCAATCCAATATGAACAGCTTACCGCCTTAACGAAAGCATTATTTCAAGCTTACCCCCTTGAACATATTGTGGGCCATTCTGATATTGCTCCAACCCGTAAAACAGATCCTGGCCCTTTTTTTGACTGGAAACACTTTCGAGAAACCATTCAAACTTCCATTCCAGTAACAGCAGCTACTTTGCCTGGTAATGAGCAATCAAGCTAAACTGATTCCCAGGTTGAATCACAATGGTATCTGTTGCTGCATTAGTTGTTTCAACGCAAAGTAAACGTAAATAATCATCATCCAATAAATCTGCCATTTCCTTGGCAATTTTTTCCCAAGGATTCCAAACCACAGCGGTTTGACTGCCTTGGGACTTAATGGCGATTTGGCGATTTAGTGCAGCATCATGAATAATGAGATCATTACTCACGCTCAAATAAATTCGATCCACCTCCGAATCGATTTTCACATCGCCAAGCTGTTGTTTTTGCTTGCCCGCATCAACTTTATCGAGATACGAATTACCGTCCAATCCAGAAACTGTCGCGTGATGAATATCCTTCACACTGAAATACGTATGAAAGGCTTGAGTAATCGTAAAAGCTTGATCGCCTGTATTATGAGTAATTAACGCTAGTTTCAAAGTATTGCCGATGGTGACCACTAATCTCAACTGAAACGAATAAGGCCAGATTGCATGTGTTTCAGGCGTATCGTCTAGACCAAGAGTCACTGTAACCTCACCATCTGGGCCGAGGTGAGTTTCAATCACTTCCCACATTCGATTTCGAACAAAACCATGAGCAGGCCGCCCTTTTCCCTCAGGGTCAGCGCCAAACCACGGCCAACAAATGGGTACTCCCCCTTTAATGGCCTTCCCAGTTTGATAATACGCTTTTGTACTCAGAAACATTAAATCTGATTCTTGATTAATCGGTTTGAAGGAAAGCACCTGTCCGGCATAAACAGAAATGAGTGCTTGAGCTTTGTCAGTTTGAACCTGAATGAACGGTAACCCCCCCTGCCCCTCAACAAACTTCACTATATTTGCGATTGCAAAATGCTGATTCAGTTGCGCGATATTCATCTTTTTTTACCTTATTTTTTGTAGCAAATAGGATTGGAAT
>CAZIDT010000077.1:0-6588 GCA_964537855.1 uncultured Nitrosomonas sp. | reverse complement strand
CTCGAGAAAAGAGCAGAAGGAGTTGCTGCATTATTTGCGACTTCTGCAGCTGGTGGTGTTTTTGTTCCAATAAATCCCCTACTCAAAGCCGAGCAAGTTGGTTATATCCTTAATGACTGCAATGTTAGAATTCTAGTCACATCAGCAAGTCGTTTTAATTTACTGAAATCAGTTTTAACAAATTGCCATGATCTGCATACAGTCATCGTTGTAGAGGAAAACGGGGAATTGCCTAATGTTAAGGGATTAAACCTTATTCGTTGGCAGGAAGTTATAGCTGAGAGGGTATCATGCTGTATGCATCGTACGATCGATAGTGATATGGCCGCTATTCTTTATACCTCAGGCAGCACAGGGAAACCCAAAGGGGTGGTTCTTTCTCATCGTAATCTTGTGATGGGTGCAAAAAGTGTGTCGACTTATTTAAAAAATAATTCAGACGATCGGATTTTGTCAGTATTGCCATTGAGTTTTGATTATGGACTAAGTCAGTTAACAACGGCATTTTATGTAGGGGCAACGTGTGTGTTGATGAATTATTTGCTGCCGCGTGACATTATGGATGAAGTAATCAAAGAAGATATCACTGGTTTGGCAGCAGTTCCTCCTTTGTGGATTCAGCTTTCCCAACTGAAATGGGAAGGTTTGGCTTCATTACGCTATATTACTAACTCAGGTGGCGCAATGCCTAAGGCAACTTTAGATCAGCTTCGTAGCCTTTTTCCTAAAACAAGCATTTTCCTGATGTATGGTTTAACAGAAGCGTTTCGTTCAACTTATTTACCTCCTGAAGAGATTGATAAACGCCCAGATTCGATCGGAAAGGCCATACCCAATGTGGAGGTTTTGGTGTTACGAGAAGATGGTTCTCATTGCGTACCAGGAGAACCAGGTGAGCTTGTGCATCGTGGCCCACTTGTTTCGATGGGGTATTGGAACGATG
This sequence comes from uncultured Nitrosomonas sp., assembly GCA_964537855.1. GTDB lineage: Bacteria > Pseudomonadota > Gammaproteobacteria > Burkholderiales > Nitrosomonadaceae > Nitrosomonas. The sequence continues at coordinate 5,645 of CAZIDT010000077.1, read as the reverse complement.
TGGAAAAAACATCAGCGTGCTTTAAACAATTGTCACCTCGTCAAAGTGGCTTGACTATCCCGGAAATCGCGGTGTGGTCAGGAGATACGGTACGAATAGATGAGGAAGGGTTTCTGTATTTTATTGGACGTCGTGACGATATGATTAAAACCTCAGGATATCGGGTTAGTCCTACGGAAATAGAGGAAATTATTTATTCAACGGAATTAGTGGCTGAAGTCGCTGCAGTAGGTGTTCCACATCCAGTGCTGGGGCAGGCTATTGTTGTAGTAGTTGTTCCACGACAAGATGTTAGTCTTGATGAAGATATTTTACTAACAGCCTGTAAGAAGGCGCTTCCTGCCTACATGTTGCCTGCGTTAGTAGATATACGAAAAGATAGTTTACTTCGTAATCCCAATGGAAAAATTGATCGCAAAAGTTTAGCGAACGAACTCCAACAATCATTTATGGAGTAAGTGTGGATTAGCTATGACAAACAATCGACCTAAGCATTTTTCCTTCGCACAATTTCCAATACAAGATCATTGTATTCAGATCGGGGGCATACCCCTTACTCGCCTAACTCAGCGTATTGGGAGTACCCCTTATTATGCTTATGACCGGAAATTGATTACCGAGCGTATCTCATCTTTGCGCCAATGCTTACCAAGTAAAATAAAGCTTCATTATGCAATGAAAGCGAATCCGATGCCTGCAGTTGTACAACATATTGCTGGCTTGGTTGATGGTATTGATGTGGCTTCATTGGGGGAAATTAAGGTAGCACTAGATACTTTGATGTTACCGAGCAAAATAAGCTTTGCTGGACCGGGAAAGAATGAACATGAAATCTCCTGTGCGATTGCTGCTGGAATTGTCATTAATATTGAGTCTGAGCTTGAGTTAGCAAGAATTGTAGCGATTGCTGAGTACTTGGGAATAACTCCTAAAGTAGCTGTTCGTATCAATCCTGATTTTGAGCTTAAATCTTCAGGAATGAAAATGGGGGGAGGGCCTAAGCAGTTTGGGATTGATGCAGAGCGAGCTCCGATCGTACTTCGTCGAATTGCTGAGCTTGGTATAGAATTTGAAGGGCTTCATATTTTTAGTGGTTCACAGAATCTGAAAGTTGAAGCAATTCAAGACGCACATGAGAAAACGCTTCAACTAGCAATTCGGCTTGCTAGAGAATCTTCGGTTCCTATTCCTTCTCTCAATATGGGTGGTGGGTTTGGTATACCATATTTTCCTGGGGAGTTACCGCTCGATCTTGCGACTGTTGGAGAAAATCTACAATTTTTGCTAAACAGAATAGAGGCAGAGCTTTCAGAAACACAATTTGTAATTGAGTTGGGTCGTTATATCGTTGCCGAAGCCGGGATATATGTTTGTCGGGTGTTAGATAAAAAAATTTCCAGGGGCCAATTATACTTAGTTACCGATGGGGGCATGCATCATCATCTGGCGGCTTCAGGTAATTTTGGTCAAGTTATTCGAAAGAATTATCCAGTTACAGTTGGAAATAAGGTAGGGACTGCAGTAACTGAAGTAGTATCAGTTGTTGGTCCATTATGTACTCCGCTCGATTTGTTGGCAGACCAAATGGAGTTACCTCAAGCAGAGGTTGGTGATCTGATAGTAGTATTTCAATCGGGTGCATATGGTTTGACTGCAAGTCCAATGTCATTCCTTAGTCATCCTATACCCTATGAGGTTTTGGTTTAGCCGACTTCATTCACCGAGATAATTTCGGACTTAAATTTCTGTAACTATAAAAAAGGAATCGATATGAGTGGACTGTGTGGTTGGGTTGGTTATGGGCATTCAATTGTTGAGAATCAACAGATAAGTGAATCGATGACCCAGGTACTTACCCGATTTGACCACAGTCGTTCACAGATTTATGTTGATGAGCATTCATCTATTGCGATTGCAGCCGGAGAGCAACAGCTTCATTATTTTTGTAAAAATGACTTTGTCGTTGGAATATGGGGGCATCCGAAATTTAGTAATGATACGCTTAATCAGCTTAGTTTTTCTCAGGGAATAGCAAGTGTTCTGTTAGATCAGTGGGTGAGCAATGGCCCAAGTGTGATTGAAGGTCTGCTGGGTGAGTTTATCTGTTGCCTTGTCAATATTAAATCCCATGAAACACTTATAGCGACTGATCGAATGGGAACTCGTCCTCTTTATTACCAAACTTTAGGAAATGGCCTACTATTTGGCACTTCCCTTGATGCGATGATGAGACATCCGCTTGCAAAGAATGAAATTAGCGCTCAGGGGATCTATGACTACATTTATTTCCATATGGTGCCCGGCTCCGGTACGATATACCGTGAGTCGAAACGATTATTTCCTGGTGAATATATTTACTACAAACATGGAAAACTTACGACTGAATGTTATTGGAGAGCGCAATTTGAAGAGAATGAAGCGCAGTCATTTAGTGAATTAAAACAGAGCTTTATTTCACTCTTACATACGAGTGTTAAGGATGCAATTGCCGGTTATCAGCATGTGGGAGCTTTCCTAAGTGGTGGAACAGATAGCTCAACAATTGCAGGCATGCTCCAGGAAGTTACAGGTAAGCCTGCTAAAACATATTCTATTGGTTTTGATGCACCAGGCTATGATGAAATGGATTATGCACGTGTTGCTGCTCGGCATTTCTCGACAAACCATCATGAGTATTACGTTACACCAGAAGATGTTGCAGCTGCTATACCACAGATCGCAGCTATTTTTGATCAGCCTTTTGGGAATGCCTCGGCTATACCCACTTTTTATTGTGCTCAAATGGCAAAAAGAGATGGGATTGAACTGTTATTAGGTGGAGATGGAGGCGATGAGCTTTTTGGGGGTAACGTACGTTATGCTAAGCAATATGTTTTCTCTTTATATGAAAGAATTCCTAGCGCTCTTCGGGAAAAAATAATTACACCGCTTGCATTATCAGCGCTTTCCGGAACGAATATAACTCTACTTCGGAAAATCCATAGCTATATTTCTCAAGCATCTATACCGATGCCCCATCGTATGGAGACCTATAACTTACTCATGCGTTATGGCTATCAAAATGTTTTTACCGAAGATTTTTTATTAAATGTAGATATACACGAGCCTGCATCACAGACCGATCAAACTTATCATAAAGTTGAGACTAGCTCGTTAATCAATCGTATGTTGGCTTATGATTGGAAATATACATTAGCAGATAATGATCTACCCAAAGTAACCAAAGCTTGTGAATTAGCTGCAGTCGATATTGCCTACCCTTTTCTGAATAATGAAATGGTATCTTTTTCTGAAAAACTTAGACCTGAGCTTAAGCTAAAGAAAACAAAGCTACGTTATTTTTTTAAGGAAGCGCTGCGTGATTTCCTTCCCGTAGAGATTATTACTAAACAAAAGCATGGATTCGGTTTGCCATTTGGAATTTGGCTCCAGGAAAATAAATTACTTCAAACCCATGCTGCAGATTGTTTAACGGATCTAAAAAGTCGTCATATTTTTCGTGTTGATTTTATAGATAAAGTTCTAGGTCAGTATCTACATCAACATGCGAGTTATCATGGGACAATGGTTTGGTTACTGATGATGTTAGAATGTTGGTATAAGCAACGTTCAAGATAACTTTCTGCTTGTCATAGCTTTCTTCTTTATCAGTTCGGCATCTGTCGAATCTTGCATTGCAATGCATAACTTTATAATCAAGGATAACTCGCTTCCATAATTCCATATCGATAAAATTTCTTTGCGTGTCAAGTATGTACCTTTTAAGGTTTTCATGATATTTTTCAACTAATCAAAGACATATGCTAGCAGGCCAGTATGTTATGTAATTATCAGTTTGATCTAAAGAATTATCTAGTTTAAAAAAACAGAAACTCATCTTATCAATAATGATTAATTGAAATAAAGGTAAACCTAGAATCAATTCCGGACTTTAGGTTCATTAATGATTAGTACAATCTAGTTTCTTTAGATTACGTTAACCCATTAATTTGGGAAGGATTATCATGAGCGATATTGCCGACGCTTTTCATGAATATTTTGAAATTGTGGTAGCGGATACCCTAGAATTAAAAAAAGAAGTGTATCGTCTGCGTTACCGAATCATGTGTTTAAATACTGGAATTTTTGATACCACGCTATATCCAGATGAGTTAGAAAAAGATGAATTCGATGATCGCTCAATCCATATTTTACTTCGTCATAAACCCTCTAACGCTTTTATGGGTACAGCGCGTTTGATTCTGTCTGATCCTGCTTCGCTAGTGAATCAAGCGTTTCCAGTCGAGCTTCATACCCAATTCTATCCAGCATTCTCTAATATGAATATCGTGCGTGAGCATACTGTCGAGATTTCTCGGTTTGCTATTCATAGCGATTTCTTTAGGAGGAAAGATGATTTTCGTTTTGCAGTTGATAAAGCTGCGAGCCAGAGTGTTCAAAAAACTGACCGTAGGCGATTTCCCCATCCTATGCTCGGACTAGCTGTTGGTATCATTCAGCTATGTGCTAAGCATGATTTCTTTTTCTGGTTCTCAGCTATGGATCCGGCTTTAAATCGATTATTGGGTTTTTATGGCATGCAATTAAACCCCATTGGTCCAATCGTTGATTATTATGGCCCACGGCGAGCTTATCATATATGCATTCTTGATGTCTTAGAGCGAATGCATGTTAACTACCCAGAAATATGGGAACTCGTGACAGACCATGGGCGGATTTGGCCTTCTGATCTACAATTAGTTCGAGAACGGAATCAGCATATCTTGTTAGCTAGTAATGAAATGGTGACTTGCTAGAGGTCCTATAGCCTGTATGATAGCGAGAATCCGCTTTAATTACTGCTATCGAATTGTCTCGCTATTCCTTTTTGTTTTTGGCGTATCGTATTTCGCAACTCACGCTTGCGCCAATGATTCCGTCGAAGCTGTAGTTCATCCAAGCGTTGAATTAAAGAGTTATTCAAGAAATTCTTTACGCGCTGCGTTTGGAATGCGCCTAAAGACCTGGCCAAACGGTTTGCCAATCAGGGTTTTTGTTATGCCTGATGATGCAACACTGCATACGATTTTTACAAAAGAAAAGCTCAATATTTTTCCCTATCAGCTTAGAGCCGGGTGGGATAAGTTAATTTTCTCAGGAACAGGTCAAGCTCCTTTCTTAGTAAGAACCGAAGAAGAAATGCTTGAGCGTATATCCAGTACCCCTGGTGCGATTGGTTATTTAAGGCGGGCTAACATCAATGAAAGCATACATGTACTCAACATTGAATAAACAGTATTCAACAATGAATAATTATGCAATGCTGTCGAGACTCCTTCTTGTAGTTCTATTGCTTATTATTGATATACACGAGACTGATGCACAGGATGTAAAAGGAATTCGTGTGCATGGGTTTCTAAGCCAAGGTTATTTGAAATCAACAGGTAACAATGACGTATTCGGCAATAGCAGTGGAAGTGGTAGTTTTGATTTTAGAGAACTCGGTGTTAATGCTTCGTATCGGCCATTGCCTAACTTACAATTTTCTGGCCAACTATTATCGCGCAGCGCGGGTGAAGATAGCAAAGGCGGTATTCGTGTTGATTATGGCTTCGTTGACTATACTGCACTGAGTACAGAATCAATGGATTTCGGGATACGGGTAG
>CAZIDT010000076.1:3177-6708 GCA_964537855.1 uncultured Nitrosomonas sp. | reverse complement strand
TGTGCTGCGTGATTTTTACTTGTTTAAAATAAGGACGATTAGGAAGCGGCTTTAGTTTGACACCATATTGACCAGGATTAGCAATGATATTCCTAATTGCGATGAGTTTTGCTACATGATTTTTCGTTTCTGAGGGTAATTGAAGTTCATTAAAGTTAACCGTGAAGTCACCCCCATGATTTTCGTCAATATTGCGCTTTAACGCACCTTCTCCCCAGTTGTAAGCCGCTATCGTGAGATTCCAATCTCCGAACATTCGGTGTAGTTTCTGGAGATAATCGAGTGCTGCATTAGTTGCAGCAATGACATCACGACGGTCATCATGCCACCAGTTTTGTTCTAATCCATAAGCACGTCCGGTAGTCGGTACAAACTGCCATAGTCCTGAAGCATGGCGATGAGAATACGCAACGGGATTAAACGCACTTTCGATAATAGGGAGCAACGCGATTTCAGTTGGCATCTTTCTGCGCTCGACTTCTTCTACGATATGGAATAGATATCGCCTGCTTTGCTCAACAATATGGTCGATAAATTTTTGATGACGCGTATAGCTATACTCATTTTGACGTACTTCATGCGCATGCAACTCCGACATGGAGAATCCTCTACGGATTCTTATCCATAAATCCTCTACATTTTTATTTCTGTTGACTGAAGCTTTTCTTCCTTTTGTTGTATAAGTACTTTTCTTATTTTGTGCCGTGTTAGCTGCTTCGACCTGATAAGGCAGTAGTAGTAACGCAGAAGTCACTGCAACGCCGATAATCAGGCTTTGTATTTTTATTTTTAGCATAAGTATGTTCACCCCTCATTTTCAAAAAAAATTTCTGAAAATTCAGATTCGATTACATCTGCTGATAAAGAAACCACTTTATAACGCTATGCGTTAAGTAGAGATGGTACAAGATTACAAAAACGAGAAGTGGTATTCAGCAGAAAGCGCTACTATTTTTTGTAGCGCTGATCCTTGATTATTATTAGACCCCTAATGTAGGTGAATCCATATTGTTATGAGTACTAAACCGATTGATGGTAATCGATTTAATCCCAGCTCAATACTCCACCCGTTTGATATTCAATGACACGTGTTTCAAAGAAATTTTTCTCCTTTTTAAGGTCAATCATCTCCGACATCCAAGGAAATGGATTGTTCGCCTCTGGGAAAAGTGTATCTAAGCCAATTTGTTGGCAACGACGATTAGCAATAAAACGTAGATATTCTTTAAACATCGCCGCATTCAGCCCTAACACTCCTCTAGGCATAGTATCTTCTGCATAGCGATATTCTAATTCTACAGCTTGGTGCATCAAACCGGTAATTTCTTCACGAAATTCTTTGGTCCAAAGATGCGGATTTTCTAATTTAATTTGATTGATGACATCAATTCCAAAATTACAGTGCATCGATTCATCACGCAAAATATATTGATACTGCTCAGCAGCACCAGTCATCTTATTTTGCCTGCCTAAAGCTAAAATTTGTGTGAAGCCCACATAAAAAAATAATCCTTCCATAATACAAGCGAATACGATTAAGCTCTTAAGCAGCTGCTGATCGGAGTCTAGCGTTCCCGTTCTAAATTTCGGATCAGTTAAGGTATCAATAAAAGGGATTAGAAATTCATCTTTATCACGAATCGATTGAATCTCATGATAAGCGTTAAAAATTTCTCCTTCATCTAAGCCAAGCGATTCGACAATATATTGATATGCGTGAGTATGAATGGCTTCTTCAAAGGCTTGGCGTAGCAGATATTGACGACATTCGGGATTGGTAATATGGCGATAAGTACCCAGAACAATATTATTGGCTGCGAGTGAGTCCGCGGTTACGAAGAAACCCAGATTACGCTTTACCAAACGTCGTTCGTCCTCGGTCAACCCATTGGGGTCTTTCCACAGCGCAATATCACGGCTCATACTGATTTCTTGTGGCATCCAATGATTTGCGCATGCAGATAGATATTTCTCCCAGGCCCATTTATATTTAAAAGGAACGAGTTGATTAACATCCGTCTTACAGTTAATAATCCGTTTGTCTTCGACAGAAACCCGTCTCAAAGCCATATCATCCGCGAATACTTCGCTCTGAGCAGTCCTGGTATTGCCATGATTCATTGCAACATGGGTTGTCTCAGACAATTCACCCAAATGAGGTGAATTGCCGCTTAATATTGCGTTTCTTTGGATAGTTTCTGATTGCATCGGTTCGTCATCAAATATCAGCATTATCACTACTCCTTCTCAATTTTGTTTACAGATGTTCAGTGGCTATTGACAAGATTCACAAGTGGGGTCGTCAATCGAACAATATTTAATCTCGGTAACAGCTGATTGCTGTGCATTAACCATTGTTGCACCGCTGCTTGTAGGTACTGCATTCAGTGCACCGGTATAAACCGTTGATTTCTCCGCTGTCGTTGCACCCAAGGAACGTAAGTAATAAGTAGTTTTGAGTCCCCTCATCCAAGCTAATTTATAAATTTCATCTAATTTTTTACCGGATACCCCTGCAATGTAAATATTCAAAGACTGGGCTTGATCAATCCATTTTTGTCTTCGAGCGGCCGCTTCTACCAGCCAGCGTGGATCCACTTCAAAAGCTGTTGCATACTGACTACGAATTAGCGGTGGAATTCGATCAATTTTGCCAATTGCACCATCATAGTATTTCAGATCTGAAATCATGACTTCATCCCAGAGGTCGAGCTTTTTCAGATCACTCACCAGCCATCGATTAGCAATGGTAAACTCACCTGATAAATTCGATTTAACGTATAAATTCTGGTAGGTGGGTTCAATACTAGCCGATACGCCAATAATATTAGAGATCGTAGCAGTCGGTGCAATGGCTAAACAATTAGAGTTGCGCATCCCATACTTTTTTATACGTGCTCGCAGCTTATCCCATGGTAAAGTTGAAGTGGCATCCACATCGACAAACCCTCCCCGTTCCTCACGGAGCAATTCGAGAGTATCCTGGGGCAGGATACCACGATCCCATAGACTATTACGATACGTTGCATAGCAACCGCGCTCTTCTGCCAATTCAGTCGATGCCCAATATGCGTGGAAAGAAACGGCTTCCATCGATCGATCAGCGAATTCTATCGCTTCTTCCGATGCATAAGAAATCCCGAGTTGGTATAAGCAATCATGAAAACCCATAATACCGAGCCCAACAGGGCGATGCTTCAAGTTAGCATTCCGTGCTTTGGTGACCGCATAAAAATTGATATCAATCACATTATCAAGCATTCGCATTGCAGTACTAATCGTGCGTTTGAGCTTGTCAGTATCAAGCTTATTATCTTTGAGATGCGCCAGTAAGTTGACTGAACCTAGATTACAAACTGCAATTTCTTTATCACTGGTATTCAAAGTGATCTCGGTACAGAGATTAGAACTATGCACCACGCCCACATGACTTTGCGGAGAACGAATATTGCAGGGATCCTTAAACGTAATCCAAGGATGTCCTGTTTCAAACAACATCGTCAGCATTTTACGCCATAGCAGCTGTGCTGA
>CAZIDT010000076.1:0-3077 GCA_964537855.1 uncultured Nitrosomonas sp. | reverse complement strand
TGCAGAAAATAGCGATCATACAAAGTCTGCAAACCCAGATAGCCGAACTGCATATCTCGACTCGCAACCAACTCAGCTGCTAATTGAGTCAAATCAAATTGGGCTAAGCGCTCATCGAGCAAACCTGCATCGATGCCAAGCTTAATAAAATTTGGGAAATAATCAGCGTAGCGAGATTCCATTTCTTTCTGGGAAATATCCTCACCTAACGCTTCGAGCCGAATAGTATGCAGCAGCAATCGAGCGGTTACAAAGCTATAATCAGGATTCTTTTCGATCAGTGATCGTGCTGACAAGATGAGTGATTTTCTAACTTCATTGGCCGGTACACCATCGTACAAATCTTTGAGTGTAGACTTAAGAATCAACGAACTATCAATACTACTATCCAGATCTGCACAAGCCGCATCGACTAATTCAGTCAATTGTTTAGTATCAAGTGGAACACGTTGCCCATTTTCTACAATATGAATCAGCGGCGCTTTCGCTGTTGTTTGTTTTTCTTGCTGCTTTGCCCGTTCACGTGCCCGCTCTTCACGATATAAAACATAGGAACGTGCAACATCATGCTCACCCGAGCGCATCAAAGCCAATTCCACTTGATCTTGAATGTCTTCAATGTGGAAGGTACCACCACCAGATTGGCGTCGTGTCAATGCATTGACAACATCCTCGGTTAATCGCGCAACGACTTCTCTTACCCGAGCAGAAGCAGCACCTTGACCACCTTCAACAGCAATGAAAGCTTTTGTCATCGCTACAGAAATTTTACTTGGTTCAAATGCTACAACCGAGCCATTGCGCCGGATTACTTTGTAACGAGCACGTTGCACGCCTTGGTTGGAAGAAATTTCAGAAAACTCACCATGAGGAATCGGGTTTAAGACCGTGCTTGTACTATTAGCCGTTAGTTGCATATTCGAATTCTCCTTTGAGTCGCAGATAGAAAAACATACTGATCGCCCTGCTAATCATAAATGCCATACATACTATATGTAGTATGTGGTTGGTAATTTATGAATTACCTATTGTACTCAAAAAAGATATTTATATTCAATAAATTTTTTCACTCAATCGAAAATGAGCTAATTTTCAGTCACCAAGGGTTGAAAAAATAAGATAACTACAGTCAGAAATAAAATGACGAATTCCGGCAAAGACTTGCCAATAAGAAAAACAAAACCGCCTCAAGGGCGGTTTTACTTGCCATATAACTTCCTTTATTTAAAGGAAGTTATGTAATCGCTACATTAGTGACCAGGTTTGCTTTTTCCACCGTAAGGGCGAGGATCTTCACCTTCTTTCAAGCAATTACCATTAGCGTCAATTCCGAATTCGCATTCGAGTTTTTGGCCAGAAGTGATTTTTTCATAGGCTTCTTTCTCGGTTGTAGGAAGTGCTTGACTTGGTTTTCCACCACATCCGACTAATGACAAACCTGCTAGGGCTGCAGCGATAATAATATATTTCATCCTTGATTTCCTTATTTTAAATAATGTAACAAAAAGTCTTGTGACGCGTTCAGTATATAACGAAAATTACTTTAGACTCAACTATCAAAAAATCAAATTGTTAGACTTTGATTTCTCGTAAAAGTCGGCAAAGGTTTTAAGTAGAGCGAGTAGCGCTTATTCGTACCCTGTTGGAAATACCGGTAATGTTTTGAAAAAAACCATATCGTGATTAGGCCATAATTGGGCTTTCTCTGAAATGGCAATAGATTTAAGTTTGCGGATACTTACCAAGCCTTGTTCATAATTATCTTGCCAACAACAACCCGGTGCAATTTCATCGGTTAAATTTTCACTTAAGTCTGCTGCATCACCACAAAGGATGATGGAACGGCTTTGGGGTAGACCAATCAATAATGATAAGTGACCAGCAGTATGCCCAGGCGTTGTTAATACATGTACACCAGGTGCTAGCTCATATTCTTCTTGTTTTAATCGCCATTGATCGGATTGCAATAGTTCATCTGAGAATATTCCCGGGACCTGCTCTATTCGCGCGGCAACAAGTTCATCCTTATGAATATGTACTTCACAACCAGGTAAATCACATAAACCACCAACATGGTCAAAATGAAGATGTCCAATCAGAATTAAATCAATATCAGCAGTCGTTAAACCGAGTTTCTTAAGATAATGGGGAATGCGTTGTTCTGGCTGCATTTGAGGAGGCTCTATGACGGGATGCATGTCGGCAAAAAACTGTTGATGCTGAACGGGATCAGAAATTTTCCGATAGTCACACCCTGCATCATAGAGAATACGGCCTTGAGTGGTTTCAATCAAATAAGCTAGGATTGGTGCATCAATCCACTGTCCATGACCTCGATTATAGGTTGAAATCGTTTTCTCATAACGAATTGTTCCGGTTAAAAGGGGCCAAATTTTTAAAGCATGTGCCATCTTGCTAGAATTGGAGTCAATTTCTTGGCATTCTACCAATTTCTAGCAAGAGCGGCTCTTCCTCAATGTTATGGGGTTGTTTGGGTCATCTGAATTACAGGTTGCGCACCTGATTCAGAAAGCAGGACTGTCATCATATTGGTTACGAGCACTGCGCGCTGATCAGAGGTCAAGGAGACAATATGTTTTTCTTCAAGATTCTTCAAAGCTACTTCAACCATTCCAACGGCTCCATCCACCAATTTCTGGCGTGCCATTACCACTGCTTCTGCTTGCTGCCGACGCAACATCGCATTAGCGATTTCAGGCGCATAAGCGAGATGGGCAATCTTGGCTTCTTCAATAACGATCCCAGCGACATTAACATGTTCTTGAATCGATTCGCGTAATAAACCTGAAATAGCGTCCAAATCTGTTCTCAGACTTTTTTTGTGCTTGCCATCGACGATTTCAGTATCATCATATGCATGACTACTTGCAACCTGGCGAACTGCCGACTCACTGTGGATTTGCAGATAATTGAAAGTGCTTTCGACATCAAAAACAGCCCGGGCTGTATCTTGGACACGCCAGGCGATGACAGCTGCGATCTCAATTGGGCTACCGCGTTCATCATTGACTTTGAGAACGGGTGTATTCCAATTATTAATCCTGAGCGATACCCGA
>CAZIDT010000075.1:0-6716 GCA_964537855.1 uncultured Nitrosomonas sp. | reverse complement strand
TTACTCCCAAACAGGAAAAGGATCGGCTAAAGTTGACCAGTAAGCCTCTCCAGCTAGGAACTCTTGCGTTGTCAACAAACATTCATCCAACCATTGGCGTATTGCGTATTCATCGAGATTCTGCCCGATGAAAACGAGCTCCTGACGCATGTCCCCAAAAGGTTCCACCCATTGTGATTGAATCGATGCTAAATAATCTTCATCGGTTGGCCATTCCGAGTTAGGAACGGCTTTCCAAAACATACCACCATAGCCATAGCGCGCAATGCCCCCAGCTTGATTCCACTGTCCTGCATAAGATGGGCGGGTTGCTAGCCAGAAGTAACCTTTGGAGCGAAGTAATTTTCCTTCTTCCCAGGGATGATGCAGAAAATCATAAAATCGTTGTGGGTGAAACGGTTTTCTTGCTTTATAAACAAAACTGCTAATCCCATATTCTTCTGTTTCAGGGATATGCTCACCCCGTAGCTCTTTCAACCAACCAGGTGCTTGCTGGGCTTGTGCAAAACTGAATTTGTGCGTATTGAGGATCTTGGATAACTCAACCTCGCCCTGCTTGATGGCAATAATGTCAGCTTGGGTATTGAGGCAACGGAGGAGGCTTTGTAACCGCATCAGTTCATCGTGATCAATTAAATCAGTTTTATTGATTAAGATGACATCGCTAAATTCGACTTGGTCCACGAGTAGATCGGTCACGCTGCGTTCGTCAGCATCTCCAAGGCTTTCTCCCGTTTCCTGCAGCATTTTCGCCTCATCGTAGTCATTCAGAAAATTAACGGCATCAACGACTGTTACCATGGTATCGAGTCGAGCAATATCCGAGAGGCTATTTTGTTGTTCATCTGCAAAAGTGAAGGTTTCTGCAATGGGTAACGGTTCTGAAATGCCAGTCGATTCGATAACAAGATAATCAAATTGCTTTGCGTGCGCTAATTTACGAATTTCAATCAGTAAATCTTCTCGCAATGTGCAACAAATACAGCCATTACTCATTTCCACGAGCTTTTGCTCGGATCGATTGACCGCAATTTCTTTACCAACGATCGCAGCATCGATATTGATCTCGCTCATATCGTTGACGATCACAGCCACACGTTTTCCCTGGCGATTCTGTAGAATATGATTGAGTACCGTGGTTTTACCAGCCCCTAAAAATCCTGAGAGGACTGTAACTGGAAGTTTTGGTTGGCTTGTTTGGTGTGAGGTTGAACTATGCATAGCTTATTTCCTGAATAGTTGGAGTGAATGACTTGATTCCTGATTAACTTAAGTGAGTGCATGAAAGATGTTTTCTACCACTTCACGCTCGATATCACGCGTGATAAAGACAATTTTTGAGCGATGGTCATCAGTTGGCCAATTTTCGAGTGGCATGGGTGGATGGAAGATATGTTGCACGCCATGAATGACCATAGGTTGCGTGTAGGTTTCAATATTTAAAATACCTTTGACGCGCAGAATATGGTCACCCACCATCATCATCAAGAAATTGAGCCAATTAAAATAATTTTTCTCTGGTATGGGCTTATCGATGGTAAAACAAAAAGCCCGGATATGATCATCATGGCGATTAGGATCATGTGCGTGATCGTGCTGATGGGATTCTGTACTGGACTGCAACAATTCTTCCTTTAACCAAGCCTGAACATCCGGCCTTTGTGTCGAGAATAGCCCTAGGTTCAATAGTTTAGTTGCTTCTATTTTTCCTTGCTTTACCTCCCACTGGGTTGCAGTTGGATTAATTTGCTTTAATCGATACTGAAGCGCTTGCTGATCACCGGATGAGATTAAGTCGTTTTTGGTAAGAAGCAAGCAATCAGCAACGGCAGCTTGTTTGACTGCCTCAAAATAATGATTCAGGGTTTGATTGCCATTGGCCATATCGATGGTCGTAACGATACCATCCAGCCTATAGCGCTGTGCTAGATGGCGATTTACCATGAGAGTATGGATAATGGGAGCCGGATCAGCTAATCCGGTTGTTTCAATCAAAACACGGCTAAATTGGCGTTTACCATTGCGAGTAAATCGCCAAGTAATATCGCGTAAGGTTTGGGTCAGATCACCTCGAATGGTACAACAGAGACACCCACTACTCATTTCCTGAACGATATTTTCCTGACTGTGCGTGACTAAATGGTGATCTAACGCGATCTCGCCGAATTCGTTAATGATGACTAGCGTATCAGCCATGGTAGGTTGCTGCATTAGCTGATTCAGCAAGGTGGTTTTTCCACTTCCTAAAAAACCGGTGAGTAGCGTAACGGGAATTAATGGCGCATTGTCAGTCATTGTTAGTCCAAGAAGTAGAAGTGGTCACATGTGGAGTGACCCAATATGTTCATTGCTAATTAACTTAACTAGGCTAGTGATCGAGTTATCGAAGGTTACTGTCCTGAGTTAGAAATCTCTGTTGCTTCAATCAGTTGGAACTGATTATTTCCGATATGTTGAAGCTTAGCATTATAGTAGCTACCTAATGCTTTAACCCGTTGTAAGGTTAATAAGCCGGTTTCAGCAATAAAAGTCGAATGATTGATGAGTCCATCCGCAGCTGCAACAGCTAATTCAAATTTATCCTGTTCGAGACCACGATTGAAAACGATTGAGATAGGCGAGGTTGCAATTGATACCGAAAGATCATTTTGTGGTTTTGTCTCAAATAGTTTTAGCTGAATACGATAGGCACCAATGCTTCCATTTAGCGTATTGGAGGTATTGTAAATTGAGAAGTGTAGGTGTTCATGGAGGCCTCCTTCACTATTGATTTCACCGACCACAGCTGATTGGTTGTCTACCCCATCGGAGCGAAATGTGATGATTCGATCCTGCACATCTTTAAGTTCAATCCTTTCCCCATTAGGCACAGTTGATACCCATTCGCTACCATTCCAAAATTGTAATTGACCAACGGGTTGGAATCGAAGCCAATTACCGGGTGTAAAGCTTCCTTTTGCAACATTAACGTCGACACCAGGATCTTCGGTATTAAATGCGCCTCCTGGGAGATCTCCAAAATCAGCTTCAAATAACTGGCTATTCATAAAGATCTCTGCGCCGATTCTCCATGGTTGTATATCTCCTTCATGTTGATCCTGATCATCATTTGCTGCAACAACGCTAGATGAAATGAGTATAGAAAGCATGATGGCGATGCATGATAATTTTAGATTCTTAAGCATATTTACCTCCTGATAAGTTGGTTTGAGTGATAAGTCGTGATTTAATCAATAATTCCATTAATCTCTTGTAGATGGGTTACTTCAAATTCATTAGCACCTCGATTTTTTAGTGTTGCCTTAAAATATTGGCCATTGATGAGCACCGATGGAAGCTCCAGGATTCCGGTTGTTTCGTCGTACTGTGCTGGAGTTGCGTAACGGGATTTGTCTAGGATCAGTGATTCGAGTATTAAGGTTGCTGTCGGTTGAGTTTTTAACTGTGCACGATAGTGCTGATTTCCAACCCTTATATCATTTAAATTTAGGATGTTTGTTCGATGATCATAGATTGCTGAGACATTCAGAGCAGTCGCTGGCGCATCGACAGGGATAGCGCATAGCCTTAACGTGCATAATGTTTTAGCCAGGAATGCATCATTGCGAGTAATGAGGCCATCTTTATCTACATCAAAGGCAGCGTTTTTCTCATTCAGTGCTTCGTTGTTTTGAGCTGCGAGCAGAATCAAAGCGACATCAATGCGATCAACATCATTATCCAAGTCAACATCTCCCGGAATAGAGACTGGACGGGTCGGTTCAGGTAGCGGATCACCGCTGGTTGGTTTGCCTGTTAAGGCAATTAACGCTGCTGAAAATTGATCGATATCTAAGCCTGCGTTGAACAGAACCAGGAAAGGGTCGGAAGGAAAAAAACGTGCGTTGGAGAGTAGTTGCAATTCAATGAGATAGGCACCGACTGGCCCATCGGTCTGATTAAATTGATTTTCCAGAAAGAAACTTAAATGGGTGTGGAGAATACCTGCTGTGTTGGTGATATCAACAACCAATTCCTTACTGCCTTTTATACCAGAACCTGTAAAGATAGTGCTCCCATCAATGCCAAAGCTTTTATCGCTAAAGCAGATTAGTTGTCCGGCACATTTTGAGAAATCGTTGAGTAGATCTGTGCTGGCTTCCAAACCACCGAACAAACGGATATGCACATGAGGGGGCGCATCATGCCATGCGGAGAGAGCGGGGTCCCAATACCTCAACTTTCCGAGCGCCCGATATCCAATTAACTCATTAGGAAGTAGCGAGTTTTGAATCGATTGAAACCCGGGGTTTCGCGTTTTAAAGTCGCCACCGGGTAAATCCCTAAAATCAGCCGGAAAAATGAGTTTTCCAGTTTCAGCTTCGATAGGGAGTGAATCCATAGGTAGTTGGAGGCTATTGGTTAAGCCATCGAGATCACAGCCAACGATACCGGGTGTACGGCAATATCCAACAAATAGGGCATTTCCCTGGCCCCAAACTTCAATATCAAGATGTTGGGCATGGATAGGTAAGTGAGAAAACGCGATTACGATCAACGGGATGAGCTGCTGAAGAAGGCTAATCGTCGTTTTATCTAAATACTTAGTGTAAGAATGAGTATTCATCATGTTGACTAGAAACCAGCGCGGAGGCCAAAAATGAAGCTACGTCCAGGTTCAGGCGCAAAACTTCGTAAAAAAGAGACTGAATTACGTATTTCCTCATTTAGCAGGTTATAGCCTTTGGCAAAAAACCATACTTCACCCCATTTGCTACTTGTTAACTGATAGTCAGATGAAAGCGTTAATAAATAATAGCCATTGGTGCGTGCTTCATTTTGTCCGGGGCGATCTTGTGCCTCCGCGCGCGTGAAGCGCAATGCGCTATGCCAGCGATTATCGCTGAGGCTGAGCTCAGCGCCATATCGTAGCGGTGGCATGCGAGGGACGTCCCCCCGATGGTCTTGGAGAAATTGGCCCCGCACATAATCAGAAAATAAGCTGAGCGCTAGTTTATTACCGGTTGGTGATTGATAGATTGGGGCGTCGATTTTCGATTCAAAACCTGCAAATTCTGCATGTTGCTGGTCGTAGGCATAAATCGGAACGCACTCGGCATCGCTTACGCATCGCTGACGAATCACTTCGTTATCGATTTCATACACTAACCCAGTATTGCGAAGATAAATAAAATGATCGGTTCGATTATAGTACCCGTTGATACGAGCGCTGAGATGGGATGACTTCCAATCAAAGGCAAGATCGGCCATGTTGACAGTTTCATTCTTTAGTTGCACATTTCCGATTTCAAAGCTGCGCGTTGATAGATGGGGGCCTAGTGACAATAATTCTTGGATATCTGGTGAGCGTTTAGCGCGATTTAGCGAGACGGTGATAGCTAGATCGTTAGCAGGATTCCACTGTAAAGCGGAAGAGGCAGAGAATGCCCGATATTCTAGTTCTTCAGGGATTGGAACTGGAGGAAGGGCGCTGCCACGTAATGCTAATTCATTGGCTTTAGGATTGATTTGTGAGTGCTCGACTCGAACGCCTCCTTTTAATATCCAATTGCTCCAGGCATAGTCTTGTGTGCTATAGAAACCAAAAGAATCTTGGCGAGTTTCCGGAACAAATTTTTCGACACCAAGTGCGGAAAAATCACGATTAAGCCAATGTGAACCGATTTTTCCAGTTCCTTTTTTTAGCCAGCGATGCGTTAATTCAATACGACCTTCACCTACCTTATTTTTGAATTGCGTAAATGGCAAACCACCTTCATTTTCAGTATGCCGATAATCAACAAGACCATAACGAAATTGAATACTTTCAATATTCGGCATTGGTTCAAACCATTCGTATTTAAAATCGTAGCGAGTTTGTCGCTGCGCGATGCGAATGTTGGGGAACAATGCTTGAGGACCTAAAATATCTTGAAAGCCTGTTAAATCTTTAATGCGTGGTAATAAAGTCTCAAGACCATGCAAATCATTTGGGTCGAGATGATGAGTGCCTTTGGGTACGCCATAACGATTCTCAGAATGACTAATCGACATGCCTGCAATCGAATTATTGCCTAGCCAGGATGCCCCAACATAACCCCCAGAACCTTGACTATCGGTATTGGGTATTTTTCCAGAGCTGTTTTGTATCTGAGCAAGGCCAAATTGTTGCTTCACATAGTCTTCGTCAATTGCCTTTCCAGGAATATGTGTATCGCCTCGCTGGCGAAAGAAACCTCCCAAATTCATGGCAAACCAATCTTTTCCTAAATTTAATTTAACCGCTGAGTGAGTACCATTGCCGTTGGTATCGTAGCGAGTATCAACAGACCCTTTTATGAGCTTTGTGGGGGCTTGATCTGGAATACGATAATCTTTGACATCAACGATCCCCCCAATTGCATTGCTACCATAGCGAATGGTTTCGGGGCCTCGAATAATCGTGATTGCTTCGGCAAACATCGTATCAGCTGTTACAGCATGATCTGGACTCAGGCTGGATGCATCATGCGTTCCAATGCCATTTTGGAGCATCCTAACCCTTGATCCGCTAAACCCGCGAATAACAGGAATGCCAACTCCAGGACCAAACGAAGCATTGCTTACGCCTAATTCTTGCTGAAGGGTATGACCAAGGGTATCACTGAGTTGCCTACGTAAATTTTCACCCTTGAGATGAGTTGTACTCGATGTAGAGTCTTGTGATATGGCACTGCCAATCACTTCGATTGGTTTTA
>CAZIDT010000074.1:3262-6752 GCA_964537855.1 uncultured Nitrosomonas sp. | reverse complement strand
CCTTGAAGACATTTATAAAAGCCCTCTTATTTTATTTCAACCTACTTCTCGTTTAGGCTCCAAATACCTTTTTTTAATAGTCCCTGGTAATACCATCTCGTTATCGTCAAATAATCTTTTTGAAAAATCTGAGGGCAAGTTAAATCCATAGGATCGATTGCATGATCTAGATTCCCTACCTCCCCATCGAATGAATTACTTTCCAACAAAGCTAACCATTCCTCCCATGCTTTAATCACAAACGGTTGAAACCTTGGATCTTCTTGCGTGCCGAGCGCATAGATCAATACAGGCTCATTGCGTCCTTTCACACGAAAACAACCAAGCCGCCTCGTTAGCAATCCCAGTTGCTGACTTTTCATCAAAAAAGCATCAGAGATAATAATTTGTGTATTAAAGTAACGGGTCAATCCTTCTATTCTAGATGTTAAATTCATTGGATCACCTAAAATACCAAACTTCCTTACACCTCGTTTGGGTCCTAAGTCTCCCATTACAACAGATCCTGAGGCAAGTCCAATACCCGCATCCATTACTTGCTGGATATCGTTTAGCTTTGCAATATCAAAAACACCTTGATAATGAAATTTCAAATCTGAAAAGAACTTCTGCTGTAGTTGTGAAAGCTCAATAGCACCAAGTAAAGCCTGCTTGTATGTAAGTTCTTTATTTTGCTCATCATAAGGCCAATAATAACAAACCATATCACCGATATATGTTTCTAACCACCCCTGGTATTTTTCCTGCAAAATATAGGTAGTCTGCTCAAGGTAGTCATTCATTAGATTAAGGATATGTTCTGGCTCTTCTAACATTCCAGTTATTGTTGTATACCCTTTCAAATCACTCATCAGTACAATCACTTCACGACGCTGATTGCTAAAAAGTTTTTTGGAACTTAAATTAAATAACAAACCATGTACTTGCTTAGGCATATATTGAAGAATCAATTGCCCTTCCTTGAAACCGATCCATAAATGAAGCGCTATCATTTGCATTACAGCAACCAAGAACACCAAGATTGTCGATGTAACGGGCCAGAGCTGTATAACTGGCATAAAGAAACAAAACGCAACCATTATCCCAAAAAGTAACGCACCTAAAACCCACAGCCAACTAAGCTGTTTCAAATAAACACTCGCTATTACTCCGGCAATTGCCACAACAAGAAACAAGAGCACCTTAATCAATACCGCAGGCTCCCTAGGCGCATCTTCATTGAGTAAAGTTTCGATTGAATCAGCTATGAATTGAGCGCCAGGAGTAAGCATATACGGACCCAATAACGCTGTAGTCATAGGCGTAATAATAGAATCAGTCGCTTCTGTAAGGGTGGTTAGCTGCAAAACAGCCACACGTCCTTCCAATAGAGTTGCGACCTCCAATGCAATACTTTGATTACAGCTAGCTAATTTACTAACAGGGATAATGGGTCGATCAGCGCTAAGCTGAAGTTTATATTGTGGATAGCTTAGCCTTATTCTGAGACAAGGCGAATTCTGATCACATAACTCAAAAGAATTATTAGCAATCGTTGCAATCACCCTATCGCGATCGATCATCTTCGCCATAACAATACTGGCATGCTCATCTGATATATCAATCCAGCGTGCAATAGGAGTGTTTTTTGTAACTAATCGATCCAAAACTTCTAGGCCAGTTTCTGGGATAAATGCTTCGTTTTCCCAATCATATAATAAGAAATCTGGCAGATCTGCTTGGCTTTGAAGATAAGGAGCCACTCTAAAAAACGGAAAAACCTGGGAAGACATTTTTAAAGGGGCGTTCCCAGCATCGCTATTAGACAATAAACACCGATCTTCCATTATTGAGCAATTAGGCTGAGACCACCGAACCTCACCACTTTCCTCAATACAAACCGCAAAGGGCATAATACCTTCATTTTCTTTCGAAAGGCGAGCATCCAAGAAAACCCCCTTAGCTCCACTACCAATAAGACGCTCTACCGCTAGAGCATAAAGAGGTAAGGCCTGCTTTCGACTAACTTGAATAGGCACATCTTGGTCTAATACAACTACCCCAGTGTATTTCCAAGTTAATCTAGCTTGATAAACTAAGGCGGGATCATGAATCCAATAATCGATTCGATTTCCTACTAAGTAATCGAAACCAAATCCAATAATAACCGCATTAATACCAAAGAATATTAACCACCTTCTAGCTATTAATGGTATAGCTGGCATTTACCTTTCAAAAGGAAAGCTTAATTTGCTTCGTCTTTTCAAAAGTGGGAAAGCTAATACCCCCGATCATCTCAGCAACACATTCAACAAGCTGAGGATTAGTAGTATCTTCTAGCACCTGAATATCCGTAGATTCCCCGAGCTTATTAATAATCCAACTCACTGTTAAAGGATCATGAGTATCAAAAACCTTACGGCAAAGCTCAACTCCTGGCTGAATCACCATTTTCCACCTAATAACTTCTGGATCACCTTCACTTAATTCAATCTCACGGTCAAGATGGTTTCTTGTTAAACCACGGATAGTGAGGGAGCTAGTTCTCTGCATTACCTCATTATTAGGTAATTTTCTGATCTGAGATACAGCGCACAAAAGTGATTCTAATTGAGTGTTAGTTTCCCGGCATTCTAAACGCTGATTAGTCCATTGAGCACATTGAGTATCTACCTCAGGGCGAATCCAAGGTGATAGGGAGCTAATAACATTGATATTGACCGGCATTGTTGAACGATTTTGACAAATAACCCAATAATTCTCAGTTTCTTGAGAGATCGACTCTAGCCATACTCTCGCATTACCTTGAATTTGAATAATACTTTGCAACGATAATTCATTCCCATTACTGCATTGATTATTAAGGATGGTAGCGCCAGTGCTGCGATTTTTCTGAATTTTTAATATCCCACAGCTAGAAGCCTCCACACTAACTACCCCCATCATAGTAATCACTAGCAGTAAATATAATATTAGCTCTAAATGAATCAATTGATTCTTTCTAAAGAACATCATTCCCTCTTTAACTAAAATGATTCTAATCAGCGCTCATCACCTTTATTCATGAGGCCTATTGCCATGAATAATCCTTAATTTATGTCATAATTACACATTAAATATTAGAATAAATCTATTTAGGTAGCATGATTTTAACTCAAGAAATGATGCATCCCTCTCCTCCGTTATTGATCTTAGCCTGCTCCTGGTTATTATTTTCTTCATTGACATATGGCCAAACCGATATCAACGATTATAGCCTTAGACCAAGCGAAAAACCGCTTACTTTACCCCCACTCCCTTCAACTTCCCCAAATCTCTCCACCCCCCAAAAAAATGAAGCCGAACCCGCTTTCGACAAATCGAAACAAGCCGGAGAAAACATTGTATTAGAGGCCATACAATTTGAAGGCCATACTGCCTTTTCCACTGAAGAGTTGATTACTTTGGCTAAGCCCTTTCTATTTAAACATGTCGGCTCTGAAGAACTCGAAGCATTAAGAAAAACTATAAC
>CAZIDT010000074.1:0-3162 GCA_964537855.1 uncultured Nitrosomonas sp. | reverse complement strand
CTTGGATTAGAAATCTGACCAAGCAAGGTGATTTATTAGATTTTACTTTCCTGACTAGCGCGCCCACCGGTGGAAATGCTTATCAATATTCGGGAAACTGGCTAATGCCCATTAGCGATTATGGAACAAAGGCCTACTTCTCAATTAACAATGCGAATGTATCAATCGCAGAAGCGCCCCTTGAAAACATCAATATCAAAAGTGATACCTTCTCGGTTGAAGGAGGCCTCAATCAAACACTTATCGAAAATTTAAAACGACGCTTATCTTTTGGAGCGGGGTTTGGATTCAAAGATAATGAAACCACATTGCTAGGTGAATCTTTTTCCTTCATACCAGGGTTACCGAGTGGCAAGAATCAAATCTCTGTGCTACGCATCAATCAAGAATATATTGAACGTTGGGAAAAATTTGTCTGGGCATTCCGGTCTACTTTCAGCATGGGTCTAAATGCATTTGGCTCAACCATTCAAAATAACAAAGCCAATCCTGATAGTGAATATTTTGCTTGGCTTGGTCAAACTCGTACGCTTTGGAATTTACCCTCACTGAAAAGTGATATTGTCTTCAAAGGCTCATTACAACTCAGCAATGACCCGCTCTTACCTCTAGAAAGAATTGCAGTAGGCGGTCGCCATACAGTACGTGGCTATCGTGAAAATCAATTAGTGAGAGATAATGGCTATGCTGCAAGTGCAGAATTGCATATCCATCTCATTGGCAATATTCAATCACAATATCGCTTTGACCTTGTGCCCTTCTTTGATTACGGTGCTGCCTGGAATAACAATGACTCGACACTTGCATCGACGAGTACACAGCACATTTACTCCGCAGGTATTGGATTTCAATTTCGCATTCACCGCTTTAGTAGCGAACTTTTCTGGGCACAGCGCTTAGAAAACCAATCACTAAAGCAACACGGTGATTTACAAGATAGTGGCATCCATTTCCAAGCCAGGCTCGATGCTTTCTGAGGAACAGAATATGTTATTAATCCCTAGAATAATATTGGTACTGTTTATAGCCTGGATTTCTGTGAGTTCAATGAAACCAGTTATAGCCACTTCGATAACTGACAATTCGCTCTCGCTGGCTTCTCACTATTTGGAACAAGGGCATTTTTTTCTAGCCTTACAAGAAATCGATAAAGGTTTACAAGACGCGATGACTCAACCCCAAAAAGCTCAAGCCATGGGTTTAAAGGGCCATATCTTATTACTCATGCAGCGCTATAAAGAAGCTGAAGAAATGTTATTACAAGCTTATGATTTGGCTGAAGAAACCCAAAAAGGCGATTTTGCAAATAGCTTAGGTGTTCTGTATTATGAATTACGCGATAAAACAAAATCGATTGAATACTTCAAAGTGGCCTTATCTCAAGCCAGCTTCAATCCAGCCTTGACATTAAAAGTTAAACTCAATTGGCTGCGTACCGAGCCTCATAACACCGACACCACTGAACTTGAGTCCCTACTAACTGACATTCTCA
The DNA here is from genome assembly GCA_964537855.1 of uncultured Nitrosomonas sp. Classification (GTDB taxonomy): domain Bacteria; phylum Pseudomonadota; class Gammaproteobacteria; order Burkholderiales; family Nitrosomonadaceae; genus Nitrosomonas. Next base: position 1,670 of record CAZIDT010000074.1, on the reverse strand, counting down.
ATGTGGAATCGATCGAAGATCGAGTTAAATATGCACTAAATTTGGCATCAATCGCATCACAATCCTCCTTAACATCCACTGTTATTAACACAGCATTAGAAAAGGCGTACACGGATAGTCATCACATCTCAAATCAGCAACTACGATTAGAAGCACTTGATAGCCTAGCTGAGTTTTATGATAAACAGGGAAAATTCCAGGAAGCATTAGCACTCAGCGAGCAAGCCGATGTGATAACAGCAAACATTGATGCTGACGATTTGTTAATCAACATTGAATGGCGCAAAGGGCGAATTTATGAGCGCTATGGCCGAGATACTGAAGCCCTGATTGCTTACAGAAAAGCAGTCGATCATATCCAAACTATCCGGAGAGACATTCCGGTCACCTACGAAGACGGTCGATCATCTTTTCGAGAAAAACTTGAACCAATCTATCTGGGGTATGCTCATCAACTGCTTAAAAAAGCAAGCCAACAACACGATACCGCCAAGCAACTCAATTTAAAGTTAGCACGACAAACCATTGAACTCATCAAACAAACCGAACTGGAAGATTATCTAGGAGGTCGTTGCTTAATCGAAGGATTACAACGAAATGAGCTTGAAAGCATGGATCAAAACGCCGCCATACTTTATCCGATTATTCTACCGGATCGACTCGAATTGTTGGTCAGTATGGGACAAACCATCCATCAATTTACCGTTCCAATTGCTGAACAAAACATTCGCCAAGCAGCTTTAAACTTATCTAATCATCTGCGCAACTGGCTGCTTTCGCCTCGAGAAAAGATTGAAACACGCGAGAATCAGCAAGAAGCAAACAATCTTTATCGCTGGATGATCAGCCCCATTGAATCTGAATTACAAAAGCAATCGATAAAAACACTGGTCATCGTACCTGACGGAATATTACGACTCGTTCCCTTCTCAGCGTTGTTCGATGGAAAACAATATTTAATCGAAAAATATGCGGTATCGATCTCACCTGGAATGAGCTTAATGGGAAGTACCCAAGATATCACATCACGCTCCTATCGATCCCTGCTCGCGGGCATAAGCAAGCCCGGATCAGTGGTAGAAAAGCTCCCCGAAGTGATCATTAACGAAATCCTGCTCACGGCTTCAAATGAAACTCGGCAACGAGATTCCTCGATAACACGCAGGTTACTAAGCCATCATCTCCGCAGCGCTGAGCTTAAAATTAGACAAACAACCATGTCCCACCCAGTTGAACGGATGGCTAACTACACTCAGACCCTTCAATCAGAACTGAGTCTACCCGGTGTTGAAGTAGAGTTAAACACCCTCAAAAATACTTTAAAAAATACAACGCTGTTTAATGAGCAATTTACAGTCAACAATTTTTATCAGCAAGTTGCCAATCAACCTTACGAAATCATCCATATTGCCTCGCACGGATTATTTTCTACCGATGCAAACCAAAGCTTCTTAATGGCCTACGATGACATCATCAAGCTTGACGATTTCAAATCGTTCCTAAAGCGAGATCGAAACACTCAAAATCGTATTCAACTTCTAACCTTAAGTGCGTGTGAAACAGCAGAAGGTGATGATCGGGCACCCCTTGGTTTTACTGGCGTTGCTTTGAAAGCAGATGCGCAAAGCGCACTCGGATCGCTCTGGCCAATCTCAGATGAGGCAGCATCG
>CAZIDT010000073.1:0-6777 GCA_964537855.1 uncultured Nitrosomonas sp. | reverse complement strand
AGGCTACCATGATGCGTTGGTTCGTATCAAGCGAAGCAGTTCAAGTTATAATTCGAATTTCTATCAAACCAGGATAAATATTGCATGCAAGAAAAATATCACCCACAAGAAATCGAGCAGGATGCACAGCAATATTGGGAAAACACGGCCACTTTCAATGCCACGGAACTTCCAGGAAAACCCAAATATTATTGTTTATCCATGTTTCCTTACCCATCTGGCAAACTACATATGGGGCATGTTCGAAACTATACAATTGGAGATGTACTATCACGCTTCCATCGCATGCGCGGCTATAACGTGTTACAACCCATGGGGTGGGATGCATTTGGTTTGCCTGCAGAAAATGCCGCGATGCAACATGGTGTACCCCCTGCAAAGTGGACCTATGACAATATTGCTTATATGCGCAAGCAGCTTAAAAGCCTTGGTTTGGGGATAGACTGGACTCGCGAAATTACCACCTGCGATCCACATTACTATCGTTGGAATCAATGGCTCTTTTTACGCATGCTCGAAAAAGGGATTGCTTATAAGCAAACTCAGGTGGTTAACTGGGATCCTATCGATCAAACTGTTCTCGCTAACGAGCAAGTCATCGATGGTCGTGGCTGGCGGACTGGAGCACTGGTAGAAAAGCGTGAAATTCCGGGCTATTACCTAGCGATCACTCGATACGCTGATGAACTCTTAAATGATCTCGACACGCTACCCGGTTGGCCGGAGCGAGTCAGAACCATGCAAGCAAACTGGATTGGTAAAAGTCATGGTGTGGATATCATTTTCCCAGTCAGTAAACAATCTGGCATTTCCCAAGATTTAAAAGTTTATACAACACGCGCTGATACGCTTATGGGTGTTACCTATTTAGCCATTGCAGCGGAACACCCCCTCGCATTGCATGCGGCCGAGCATAAACCTGATCTTGCTGAGTTCATTGATGAATGCAAGCGAGGAACCACCATCGAAGCAGAATTAGCCACTCAGGCCAAAAAAGGAATGGATACGGGCTATTCAGCACTCCACCCGATCACGGGAGAAACTATTCCCATCTGGGTCGCAAATTATGTACTGATGAGCTATGGAGAAGGTGCGGTTATGGCTGTACCGGCCCATGATGAGCGCGATTTTGAGTTTGCAAAACAATATCAATTACCGATCAAAGTCGTCATTCAACCCGAAAAGGAAAAGGAACCAAGCTCTCTTGATCAAGCTTTTGTTGATGATGGTATTACCATCAATTCCGGTGAATTTTCAGGACTTACCTCTCAGGCAGCGATTGATGCCATTGCTTCCTACTTAGATCAAAAACAACTGGGTAAAAAGCGAACACGGTATCGACTGAGGGATTGGGGCATTTCACGCCAACGCTATTGGGGTTGCCCTATTCCACTGATCCACTGCGATCGCTGTGGTACCGTTCCAGTCCCGGACGATCAACTTCCAGTAGTGCTACCTGAAAATTTAGTTCCCGATGGATCAGGCAATCCACTTGCCAAATCAAGCGAATTTAGTATCTGTTCCTGCCCATCCTGTGGTCAATCCGCTCGTCGTGAAACAGATACGATGGATACCTTTGTCGATTCATCCTGGTATTTCATTCGCTACGCATGTGCCGATCAAAATACCTGCATGTCAGATTCTCGAACCAGTTACTGGTTACCTGTAGATCAATATATTGGTGGTATTGAGCATGCTATTTTGCACTTACTTTACTCACGGTTTTGGAGCAAAGTCATGCGAGACCTGGGACTAGTTAATTTTGATGAGCCATTTAAAAACCTATTAACCCAAGGTATGGTTCTCAACGAAATTTTCTACCGCAAGACGGCTACGGGGCGAATTACTTATTTCAACCCAAGCGAAATCGATATCGAAGTCGATGCACAAGGCAAGCGAACCCAAATGATTTTACGTGCGGATAATTTGCCCGTTGAGTCAGGTGGAATTGGTACGATGTCAAAATCGAAAAATAATGGTGTAGACCCTCAAGTCTTAGTCGATTCCTACGGTGCAGATACGGCACGACTCTTCATGATGTTTGCGAGTCCTCCAACACAAACATTGGAATGGTCGGAAACAGGTGTAGAGGGCTCTTATCGGTTTCTCAGGCGTTTATGGCGGCAAGTTTATCTCCATTTGCAGCATCCTCAAACAGCTGATGTATCGAGTACTGACATTAATCTCTGGCCTCCCGCTCTCAAAATACTGCGGTGCCAACTTCACCAAACCATTGCTAAAGTGTCAGATGATCTGGAACGACGACATACTTTCAATACCGCGATCGCATCGGTCATGGAATTAATGAATGAACTATCAAAACTCACTGATAGCAGTCCAGCCAGTCACCAATTGATGCAAGAAGCCCTTGAAAAGATTGTGCTATTGCTGTCGCCGATCGTTCCCCATATCTGTCATGTGTTATGGCGCGAACTTAAACCTGGCACAGAATTACTTGAACAAAGCTGGCCTGAAGTCGATCATTCAGCGCTGGTTCAAGATACGATTGATCTCGTGATTCAAGTCAATGGTAAGTTACGAGGCCAAATTAATGTTGCAAAAGATGCCGACCGTGCGATCATAGAACAACTAGCGCTCCAACATGAGAATGTGCAAAAAATCATTACTGGCATCCCAGTAAAAAAAATAATTGTTGTTCCAGGTAGATTAATTAATATCGTTGTCTAACGCTTTTATTGAGTATGCTAAATTTCACTCTATTTAACACTTAAAACTATGGAAAACGTATTGGCATGACTACTTTCCGTTTAATTCTGCTACTGAGTATCGTTACGCTATCTGCCTGTGGATTTCAGTTACGCGGCCTGGTTTCCAATCTTCCCTTTGAAACCATTCATGTGACTGCACCGCCTGGAAACCCTATTGGAATTGATGTGGAGCGCGCGATTCGTGCCGGAACCGATACCAAAGTTGTTGGCTCCCCTGAAAATGCGCAGGCAATTCTGCAGATCATCAGTGCAATTAATGAAAAAAAGATACTTTCACTTTCTGCGGGTGGAAGGGTAAGAGAGTTTCAACTCGGCTACCGTGTTGCTGTTCGACTGGTTGATCCACAAGGTACTGAAATTGCCCCAATCGATGAGATCAGCCTAACACGCGTGCTACCCTTTCTCGATGCGCAATTACTTGCTAAGCAAGCAGAAGAAGAGATGCTCTATAAAGATATGCAAATCGATGCAGTGCAACAAATTATCCGTCGACTTGCTGCTATAAGAACCATACCCAAAAACAACTAATATATTCCCTCCTGCTTGTTAATTCTAGCCGAGTATCCTTCTCCATCGATGCGCTGAAAAATACAGACCAATTAAACCGATCAAAAATAAGGATAAGCTCGTAGGTTCGAAAACTACGCTGGTAGGGGGTTCACTGATTTCTCTTCCAATTTTTGTCTTTACCGCATCGCTAAAACTATCAAAACCACCATCGGCTGCAACCAAGAACGAATTGGGGCCGCCCACAATATTATCTTGAAACCAATCGGCCAAACCTAAAAAACCCAAATCCGTATTATCAATAGGCAAACCATTGATCGTTTTGGTTAACCCCTCTCCTACCGTTTCTAAATCAAGAAAATGATCACGGGCTACCGCAGTTTGCATTCCCGTATTCCGAATACCATCACCGGATACATCGATTACCCAGCGATTGCCCTCAAAACCATTGTCACTGAATTTAGGAGTTACAAACTGAATAGCACTGCCTGGTGCAGTCCCTCCACCTAATCCAAAAGCACGATCGACATTATCAATTGCATCGGCAAATGCATTGGCACTCGCCCCATCGGTAATTTGTGTCCATCCTACCTTAATCGATTGCTGATTGGCACCTGACCATTCAATATAAGTCACTGCAATGCCACCTACCCCAGCAAATGAAGCAATCGCATCCTGAATCACCGGATCTTTGAACGCGTTAACATAGCCGCTTTTTTGTTGCGCATACTCCGATGCATCGACACTTCGCGATACATCGACCAACAACGCCAGCTCTAAGCTGACTGGTACAGCAAATAGTTGCTTATAACTAACGAGTAGCGTTAGTAGCATAAAAAAACTGGCGATCCTTTGCTTTCTCATCATATCTCTCCATACTTAAAATATAAAATCAATGCCTTGGTGATCGAGAAGTAATGCAAGATATAGGCCAGTTATTGTAATTTATTGATATAGAAACGAAATTCAGAAATAGAGTGCTATTTTGGCTTTTAGATTGTAAATATCCTTGACAAAAATATGAATTGTTGTCCCAATAACTTGGTCTCATTTAAATTTAGCAAACTGCTGAAAACCTTCCAAGCAAGTCAATCCAAGGCAACAAAGCTGAGAAAGTACAGCTTACGTCTAATTTGGTATTTTCAGCACTACAATAATGAAGTAATAGTATTACAACAGTCTACATAACCTAATTTCCTCAATTCGATTGATATACCTATGCGAATCAAACCTGAGCAACTCCTCCAATTATTAAAAAAAGAACAGAGCCAGTGTTTTACGATTATGGGTGATGAACCTTTATTATCGATCGAAGCAACAGACACCATTCGCCATTACCTCTACCATCAAGGTGTGACGGAACGAGAAATTATCTCGGTCGATCATCGTTTTGAATGGGGCAGAATTTCGCAGTGGGGTGACCAATGTTCTTTGTTTAGCACTCGCAAATTGCTTGATCTCCGAATTCCAACCGGAAAAGTGGGAAATGATGGTAATACCGCACTTATCGCTTTTCTCGACAGCATCTCACCTGACTTATGGCTTATGGTAACGTTACCGACGCTCGATAAAAAGAACCAATCAAGCAAATGGTTTACTGCTCTGGATAACCAAGGAGTGATCGTAGTAATCGATTCAATCGCACGCGCCCAACTTCCGCATTGGATTCAACAACGACTCCATACACAAAAGCAAATGCTGACTCCAGATGCATTACAATTATTAGTGGATAACGTCGAAGGCAATTTGCTAGCTGCACAACAAGAAATCCTCAAACTTGGATTACTCTATCCAGAAGGAACACTTTCTTTTGAGCAGGTCAGAAATGCGGTGTTTGATGTTGCGCGGCATGATGTATTTGATTTACCAGAAGCCATGCTCAATGGGGATATTATCCGCTTCACACATATGTTAGAAAATCTACAAAATGAAGGTGTCGCTCCACCGCTTGTCTTGAGCGTCCTCGTAGATCCACTCCGAAAACTGTTGTTGCTCCACCAAGGCATCCGTGAAGGAAAATCACTTAACCAATTATTCAAGGAAATACGAGTTTGGGGTCAACAACAGACGTTACTATCTTCAGCCATGAAACACCACCTACCACCTTCACTAAGGGAAGGATTAACTCAAGCTGCGCTCATCGATAAAATCATCAAAGGGGTTAAACGAGGTGATGTTTGGGATGAATTTTTACGATATGGATTGCGTTTTTGTTCGCAGTGCGATCAAACAAAATCATCTGAACAGCGTATACTTCAAACTTAACAAGAACTAATCAATCCTAGAAAAATAATGAAAGCTAAAATCAAATGGCAAGATGGTGTCTGTTTCTCTGGAGAAACTGAAAGTGGACATACGCTGATCATGGATGGTGCACCCGAAGCAGGTGGACGTAATTTAGGGCCACGCCCCATGGAAATGATTTTACTTGGCCTAGGTGGATGCACCGCATTCGATGTCGTGATGATATTGCAAAAAGGAAGGCACGAGGTAATGGATTGTTTAATCGAAATCGATGCAAAACGCGCGACAGAAGACCCTAAAGTTTTTACCCATATTCATCTCCACTTCATTGTATCTGGGAAAAATCTAGCAGCACACCATGTCGAGCGAGCTATCGATCTCTCTGCTGAGAAATATTGCTCAGCCTCAATTATGCTCAAAAGTACAGCTCATATCACACATGATTTTGAGATCATTGAAATCTAGCGCAAGACTACTTCCTTACGAGCCTAATTCTTGCGAATAATTTTAGATTCAATTTTATACTGTTACTACAGCACAATTTTGACCATACTCGCGTAAAATCCTTATCAATAACTGAAGTAATTTATGCTATGAATAACGATAATAATGATGATCACAAATTAAATGAATCCTTACACGACAATATGCGTTATTTTCTTTTTTGGATGATAGAGCAGCAAGAATTACTGCATCAAAAAAATGTCAGAAAAGCACAGCGCTTCATCGCACTCATTAGAACGCTGCATCTTGTCAGAACGCAACCCTCCTTACCCGATGCCCATAAAATCTCTACACAGTTTATCGCACGAAAATTAAATCAGCTTAGCTGTTATTAACTACCGCTAAGGCTAATACGTATTTCCAATGAGAAAGATTCTCACATCAATGATTGTCTACTCTAAATGATTACCGAACGGATTGGGGGCACATTAGCAAAGTTCTTATCAAAACCAGTAAGGCAAAGCATCCAAGTAGCCATGGTCACTCAAGAACAGCTGCTAGCCAATCTACAACCCGCAGATGTACTCCTTGTTGAAGGAAATACTCGGATCAGTACCGCTATCAAGTACTTAACTCAATCCAGCTGGTCCCACGCAGCGTTATATATTGGAAATGCGTTGCCGAATAACACTCCTTGGAAGTTACCACAGGTTCTAGTTGAAGCAGATCTTAAAGAGGGCATACGCGCGGTGACTATTGCACAGTATGCACAAATGCACACTCGAATTTGCCGCCCCATTGGTTTAAATGATGACGATCGGAAACACATCGTCAATTACGCAATTACACGTAT
>CAZIDT010000072.1:0-6786 GCA_964537855.1 uncultured Nitrosomonas sp. | reverse complement strand
GATACAAAGTTCTTCAGGGCAACGTGTTGATCGATCCGACATTGGCGCGTTGTATGAAGATGTGATATTACTGCAACGCCAAGGAAAAACCACTATCGTTGGTACCGAAACAATTGAGAAGCAAACTGCGTTATATGTAGTTGTGGAAGGCAATCCTGGCGTAGCAATTGAAGGCGTCTCCCGCTTCGATCTATGGTTTGATTTGCATACTAGCTTACCGCTTAAAGTAATCAGTTACAAAGCGGATGGTAGCCAAATCGAACGCATCGAGATGTCGGAGTATCAAGTTAATCCGACCTTTCCTCGTGGTTTTTTTGATCATTAATTTCCTTGACCACCACATTTTGTTTTATTACGAAATGGCATATCGCTGCACCACTTAATTCAGTTTGTGATGCGATTATTCATTGTCAGGATTGGCCTCACTGGTGGCCTAATGTGGCACAAGTCGAGAAATTGGCTATCGGTAACCCGGATGGGGTGGGAAGCATTCATCGATTTACTTGGAAAGGAAAAATTCCCTATCGCTTTAGCTTCACCATGCGCGTGACGCGCTATGTGCCTAATGTCATGTTGGAGGGGCAGGCTGATGGTGAAGTAGTTGGTACTGGTCGCTGGGATTTCATGCAAGTAAACGATATGACTATCGTGCACTATACTTGGAAAGTGCATACTAATCGTTTATGGATGAACCTGCTTGCACCCATAGCAAAACGGATTTTCAAATGGAACCATGATCAAGTAATGCAGCAAGGCAAGGAGGGATTAACGCGCTGGTTGCAAATACAATCCAAGTAAGTAGCTCGCTTTTTGTATTAATCAGCGGAGTATCATTGCAATTAATACTGACAACCTAAACTTACTATCTCTTGGACTTGGTTACAGGTTGTAGTTCTGCTGGCTGTTGTACTTGAAAAAAAACTTCATCTTTGCGTATCATTCCCAGCTCATTTCTTGCCAACTCTTCAATTGCGTCAAAACCTTGTTTGAGATCAATGATCTCTGCCTCAAGTACGGTATTCTGGTTCTGCAATTTCTGATTTAATCGATGCTGATCTTGAAGTTGCTTTTCTAAATCGAAAACTTCTAGCCATCCACCTTTACCATACCACAAGGAATATTGAACTAATGCAATTAAAATAACCAAGACGAACGCAAGAGTCTTCATTAGGTTAATTGATAAAATGCACCCCTTCCCGCATAGATAGCATTATCACCGAGGTCTTCTTCGATACGCAATAACTGATTATATTTCGCCAAGCGGTCGGAACGCGACAATGAACCTGTTTTGATCTGTAGTGCATTGGTTGCAACTGCAATATCAGCAATCGTAGTATCCTCGGTTTCACCTGAACGATGTGAAATTACAGCAGTATAGCCCGCACATTTTGCAATTTCTACTGCAGATAGAGTTTCTGTCAACGTACCAATTTGATTCACTTTAATCAAGATTGAATTTGCAATACCGCGCTGAATACCTTCTTTTAATATCCGGCTATTGGTCACAAAAACATCATCACCAACCAACTGAATTGTTTTTCCAAGTTTTTCGGTCAATAATTTCCACCCATCCCAATCATGTTCACTCATGCCGTCTTCAATACTGATAATCGGATATTTATCCACCCATGTTGCCAAGTAATCGACAAACTGTGCAGAAGTCAGGCTTAGACCATCAGATTTAAGATGGTATTTCCCATCTTGGTAAAATTCAGAACTTGCGCAGTCAATTCCAATCGCAACTTGTGTACCCGGTTGATAACCTGCCTGATCGATAGCTTGCACGATCAACTGCAACCCTTCTTCATTACCCGAGAGATTCGGTGCAAATCCACCCTCATCTCCAACGGTTGTTGGCATATTCTTTTTGCTGATAAGCTTTTTCAATGTATGAAAAATTTCAGCACCACATCGCAGCGCTTCACGAAAACTGTCGAAACCATGAGGAATAACCATGAATTCTTGCATATTCAGATTATTATTCGCGTGAGCTCCTCCATTGATGAGATTCATCATCGGAACCGGCATCGAGATCGCTCTTACCCCACCTAGATAACGATATAAAGGCAAGCTGGATTCTTCAGCTGCCGCTTTCGCTACCGCCAATGAAACAGCAAGGATAGCATTTGCCCCCATTCTGGACTTATTATCACTCCCATCTAGGTCAATGAGTGTCTGATCAATGAACGCTTGTTCTGATGCATCCAATCCCATAATGGTTTCAGAGATCTCAGTATTAATATTTTCTACCGCTTTTATCACGCCTTTACCAAAGTAACGTTCCTCATCTTCATCGCGCAACTCGATTGCTTCTTTAGTTCCAACCGAGGCACCCGATGGAACGGATGCACGTCCCAACGCACCTGACTCTAACAAAACATCTGCTTCTATGGTTGGATTACCACGAGAGTCCAAAATTTCTCGGGCAATAACATCTACTATCGCACTCATGCTACTTTCTTCCTTGTAATAATCGACTTAATGTTACTCAATGTTCTTCACTCTATTGCTTTGATCGTTAAGCAATTTCTTTTTGTTTTAAATTGTTATCTGTACGCTGATTTGCGTAGCTAATCGCGGCATTGATATATGCCTTGAATAAGGGGTGTGCTTTTTGGGGAGTAGATGTAAATTCTGGATGAAACTGACAAGCAACAAACCAAGGGTGCTCGTCTTGAGACAATTCAACCATTTCGCATAACTTTTCTTCAGCAGATAAGCCACTTATTTTTAGACCCGCTTTTTCCAAGCTGGGAATAAAGCTCGCATTCACTTCATACCGATGGCGGTGACGCTCGGTAATTTTATCAGATCCATAGATTCTTTTGGCCAATGAATCTTCGTTGAGAAAACAAAGCTGCCCACCCAAACGCATCGTACCACCGAGATCAGTATCTTCTGATCGCTTTTCTATCTGACCTTCTCGAGTCCGCCACTCAGTAATTAAACCGAGAACAGGATAAGGAGTATTGGGGTTAAACTCCGTACTATGAGCGTTTTCTAAATGCAATTCATTCCGTGCATATTCGATGACAGCAAGTTGCATTCCCAAACAAATCCCAAGATAAGGAATCTTATGTGTACGTGCATAATGAATCGCCAGAATTTTTCCTTCGACACCCCGTTTTCCGAATCCACCCGGAACTAAAATCGCATCTTTATCACGCAAGCAATCCGTACCTTCTTTTTCAATGAGTTCGGAATCCAAGTAACAGATATTAATTTTACAATGGGTATGAATTCCCGCATGAATCAAAGCTTCTGATAAAGATTTATACGACTCAGTCAAATCCACATATTTACCAACCAATGCGATATTAACCGTTTTGGTAGGGTGTTCCAATGCATAAACCAAGCTCTTCCAAACGGAAAGATTAGCAGGTCTAGCGAGAATATTGAGTTTATGGCAGATAATCTCATCGAGCATCTGCTCATGAAGTAATGCGGGAATCTTATAAATACAATCAACATCGATAGCAGAAATCACTGCTTCTTCTTTCACATTGGTAAAGAGTGCAATTTTACGGCGCTCTTCTTGAGGTAACATGCGGTCAGAACGACAAAGCAATACATCAGGCTGGATACCAATTTCACGCAATTCTTTAACCGAGTGCTGAGTTGGTTTTGTTTTCAATTCACCTGCGGAACCAATATAAGGCAGAAGCGTTAAATGAATAAAACAGGTATCGTCGCGTGGATGTTGCACCGCCATTTGTCGGATCGCTTCCAAAAAGGGGAGCGATTCAATGTCCCCTACCGTACCCCCAATCTCAACAATAGCAACCTGAGCATCATTCACACCATTACGAATGAACAATTTGATTTCGTCAGTGATATGAGGAATAACCTGGACAGTCCCTCCAAGATAATCCCCTCTTCTCTCTTTGCGAATGACGCTTTCGTAGATTTGACCCGTCGTAAAATTATTACGTTTAGTCATTTTAGTGCTGATGAAGCGTTCATAATGACCCAGATCCAAATCGGTTTCTGCGCCATCATCAGTGACAAAAACCTCTCCATGTTGGAATGGATTCATAGTACCCGGATCAACATTGATATAAGGATCGAGCTTCAACATGGTCACTTTGATACCACGCGTTTCAAGCAATGCAGCCAATGACGCCGCTGCAATCCCTTTACCCAATGACGAAACAACTCCGCCAGTTACAAAGACATACTTAGTCATAATGGAGGGCAATGTTAACTCAAATAGCAAAGCATGGAAACCATCCCATCTCTTCCATGATATTCAAAAAGTAAAACCTCTACTGAGATTCTAATAAACTCTCGCTTTGGGTGGAAACGAATCAACCGTCAATGGTTTCAAACGAACCGGTTTATAATCCAAACGCTGATCTTCTTTAAAATAAAGCGTATGTTTCAACCATTTCTCATCATTACGTTCTGGAAAATCGTCACGTGTATGAGCGCCACGGCTTTCATGCCGTGCCTCAGCAGAAACCATTGTGGCAATCGCCACTTCGATCAAATTATCTAATTCCAGCGCTTCGATCCGGGCTGTATTAAAAATTTTGCTTTTATCGTTAATCTCAGTTCGTGCCACACGCTGCGCTACCTCATTGATTTTTCTGACCCCTTCTTTCAGCATATCGGGAAAGCGAAATACGCCGCAGTAGGTTTGCATAGTTTTACGAAGCGCATCACCCACTTCCGCCACTTTTTCACCAGTTTTTTGCGTATCGAGGCGATTCAATCTCGCTAAAGAAATATCAGCAATATCATTCGGTAACGCTTTATGATGCGGATTATGCTTTAGTTCCTCAATGATTTTATTTCCAGCCGCACGGCCAAAAACCACGATATCAAGCAGTGAGTTAGTACCTAAACGATTGGCGCCATGCACAGATACACACGCACACTCACCCACCGCATATAATCCTGAAACTACTTCTTCAGGGCCAGTTTTATATGGCGCAACCACTTGCCCATAAAAATTGGTCGGAATCCCACCCATCATATAGTGCGCAGTTGGTACAACGGGAATCGGTTCTGCTATGGGATCGACATGGGCAAATTTAATTGCAATTTCACGAATACCCGGTAATCTTGATTTAATGATCTCAGGCCCTAGATGATCGAGTTTTAGTAACAAATAATCTCCATCCTTGCCACAACCTCTACCCTCTTTGATTTCTGTGGTTAGTGCACGCGATACTACATCACGACTCGCCAAGTCCTTGGCATTTGGCGCGTAGCGCTCCATAAAGCGCTCACCATTCTTATTTAGTAAATACCCACCTTCACCCCGGACTGCCTCGCTGATAAGAACACCCACACCATGTACGCCTGTCGGATGAAATTGCCAGAATTCCATATCTTCTAGCGGAATACCTGCACGTGCTGCCATGCCCAACCCATCCCCGGTATTGATGAATGCATTGGTGCTTGCTTGAAAAATACGTCCCGCCCCGCCTGTCGCTAATAAAGTAACCTTGGCTTGGAGAATCATGACTTCCCCTGTCTCCATTTCCAAAGCAGTTACACCTAGTACATCCCCCTGCTGGTCACGCAATAAATCGAGACCCATCCATTCAATGAAGAATTGAGTATTGGCATATAAATTACGCTGATAAAGCGTATGCAGCATTGCGTGCCCAGTTCGATCTGCGACAGCACAGGAACGTGTTGCTTGCTTTCCTCCGTAATTTTGAGATTGCCCCCCAAATGGACGCTGGTAAATTTTTCCATTATCGAGACGGTCGAACGGCATACCATAATGCTCTAATTCATAAACCACTTCAGGCGCTTGGCGACACATAAACTCAATTGCATCTTGATCACCCAAATAATCAGAGCCTTTGACGGTATCGTACATATGCCAGTGCCAATTATCTTCGGTTACGTTGCCTAACGATGCAGCAATCCCACCCTGAGCAGCCACCGTATGAGATCGGGTTGGAAATACTTTAGATAATACTGCAACCGTCAAACCTGCTTCGGATAACTGTAAAGCAGCCCGCATTCCAGCGCCTCCTGCTCCAACAATCACCACGTCGAATTTTCTTTTGCGGATGGTCACATTATCTCCATAGCACATCAACAAACCAAATAAGATAAAACAGCAAAGCGGTAATCACTAGGATCTGCGCACTGAGTCGTATACTGGTGATTTTCACATAATCCATCAGTACATTTCTAACACCAACCCAAGCGTGCCAACATAACCCAACAAAAACGAGCAGAGAAAAAATTCTCATCCACTGGATGCCAAAAATTGATTTTAGACCGGCATGGTCGCTCGCCTGGCCTGCAAATAGCCAAGCAAGTAACAACAAATATAAAACCATCAATACAGCGGTAACACGCTGAATTAACCAATCGATTAACCCATAATGCGCACCGGTCAGACCACGCTTTGTACGCATTACCATAATAAAAATCCCAATAAAACGGTTATGCCAATACTAGTAACAACAACCAACTTACTCCCCAATCGCGCACCTTCCAGCGAACTCCCTAAATGTAAATCAAGCGCCAAGTGGCGAATTCCCGCACAGAAATGATGAATCAGCGCCCAAAGGAAGAAAATGAAACTACATTTGATGATGGGATTAGCAATCACTGCCTGAAACTGAGCGTAGCTTTCAGGTGATCCCAAAACTTGCTGAAGACTGTAAAGCAATAAAGGCAAACCTGGGAAAAACAATAACACACCACTAATCCGATGCAGTATCGAAACAATAGCAGGAAGTGGTTGCTTGATTTTAAAGAGATTCAAATACTTAGGTCGTCTGCTTTGAAATTTAGTCTCCATACCTTAAATCA
>CAZIDT010000071.1:0-6792 GCA_964537855.1 uncultured Nitrosomonas sp. | reverse complement strand
CCGAGAATAATTTAGAGGTGTTAATGTCATAACTGAGTCCCAATGAAAAATCTTGTAATCGAATGGCCCGTCGTGCTACTTTATCCTCATAAGCAGGACCAATGCCACGCCCGGTTGTACCAATTTTGGCTGATCCTTTCGCCGTTTCACGTGCGCCATCCAGCGCGACATGATAAGGTAAGATCAATGGGCAAGCTTCACTAATTCGTAATCGGGGAGATACTGAAATACCCGCGTTTTCAAGAATATCGATTTCTTCTAATAATGCGTGAGGTGAGAGAACAACTCCATTGCCAATGTAGCACATAACCGAGTCACGTAATATTCCTGACGGAATGAGATGTAATACGGTTTTTTTATTATCGATTACTAAAGTATGGCCTGCATTATGCCCACCTTGAAAACGGACAACACCTGCTGCATGATCGGTCAACCAATCAACAATTTTCCCTTTTCCTTCATCACCCCATTGGGTGCCAATTACAACAACATTTTTAGCCATAGCTTTATTTCTCTTTGCCTGAATGCTTACCTAAGGCAGCATCAAATTTCTACAACATCCCAAACGTCGTTCTTAAGAACGAGCTTTTTATCACAATAAGCTGCATCATCTTTCTCATTACAACCCGGCAAAAGTGTGATAACAACCCCACCTGATTCTCGTAATTGCATTATTTTTTCTTGTAGTAATCTATCATCCGGTTTATAGGGCGCTAATATACCTTTAGGATTCGTTTCAGTGCGTGTTAATCGTGATAATTCCCTGAGATCCATGCTAAAACCAGTTGCTGGCCTTGATCTTCCAAAAGATTTACCAATCTCATCATATCTACCGCCTAACGCAATAGGACCAGAATTTCCTTTCGTATAGGCTGCGAAAACAATACCGGTATGATAGTGGTAGCCTCTCAAATCGGATAGATCAAACGTAATTTGATCCACAAAATGTTCTAATTTGTCTGCAAGCACTTCAAGTTGATCAAGTGCAGATGTGATTTCCGAATGTTTGGGTAGTAGCTCCCGTGCTTCAATAAGTATTTTTCTGTCCCCATATAATTCAGGTAAATGCAATAACATTTCTTGGACACTCTTACTCAATAAAGTATCAGTTGATTGAAGTAATTCCTTAAGTGCGGTTAAATCTTTAGCACGTAGCAGGGTATAGAATTCATTTTCCAGTGCGGGTTTTATTGCTAAATCTTTAATCAAACATCTGAAAATAGCAACATGTCCTAAGTCAAGTTGTATTTTACCAACCTTAGACGTTGCAAGACATTGCAGCATTAAATGTTGAATCTCAAAATCACTTTCTAGACCAGAGTGGCCGTATAATTCCGCACCTATTTGGAAAGGTTCGCGTGTTCGCGTGATTTCGCAGGGTATAGTGTGTAGAACGCTGCTGGCATAGCAAAGCCGAGTTACGCCTTGAGCATTCAAAAGGTGTGCATCAATGCGCGCTGCTTGAGGTGTGATATCAGCTCGAAGTCCCATCATTCTTCCACTCAGCTGATCAACGACTTTGAACATGTGCAAATCCATGTCGCTACCACTACCCGACAATAACGACTCAGTATATTCCAACAAAGGGGGGATAACTAGCTGGTAGCCATGCACATGCATTAAATCCAAGATTTGCCGACGAGTTCGTTCTATATGTAATGCCTCAGCAGGAAGAATATCTTCGACATATTCAGGGAGGATCCAATTACGCATTGAAAGGGAAAATCAAGGTAAATTACTTGTTGATGAGGATAACGTCTAATCTAATTTACTAAAAGAAGAATGATTAAACCTATAACCATGGACGTTAGGCCAATAAATCGTATTTGGCTATCTTCTAAAAGAATCAGCTTCTGGAATGTTTCGCGCCAAGCATTGGGAAACGAGAAAGGAAATATTCCTTCAAAGATCATCATCAATCCTAGTGCAATGAAAAAAACTTCCCACATCAAGTAAATAACTCCAATCTTTTGCTATCGATCAATTACTTGCTCCCCCTATTCGGTGTGCAATGATCGATAGCATGTGCGAGTAAACTAGTAATTATTTCTTTCCTTCCGCAGCACCTTTTATATATTTGAAGAAATCCGAACTTGGCTCAAGCACGAGAATATCGGTTTTATTCTTAAATGCTTGTTTATAAGCTTCTATACTCCGATAGAAGGAATAAAACTCGGGGTTCTTCTGAAAAGCATTTGCATAAATTGCTGCAGCTTGGCTATCGCCATCCCCCATAATTTTTTGAGCCTCTCGATAGGCTTCTGCCAGAATAACTTCACGCTGTCTATCTGCATCCGCACGAATTTTTTCCGCCTCAGCAGAACCAGTCGAACGCAATTCATTTGCAACTCGCTTCCTTTCTGCTTCCATTCTGCGATAGACGGAGTCACTAACTTCTTGAGGTAAATCTACGCGTTTTAAACGTACATCGACTA
The DNA here is from genome assembly GCA_964537855.1 of uncultured Nitrosomonas sp. Taxonomy (GTDB): domain Bacteria; phylum Pseudomonadota; class Gammaproteobacteria; order Burkholderiales; family Nitrosomonadaceae; genus Nitrosomonas. The sequence continues at coordinate 4,357 of CAZIDT010000071.1, read as the reverse complement.
CTTCCACACCAATATTTTTAGCATCAATATTTGCTTTCTGGCGCATTATTTCCATAATTTTATCTCGCTCACCCGATACTACGTCATGAACAGTACGATTACCAAATTCATCACGCATGCTCGAGTTCACGGTTTGTGCAAGACGTGTTTGCGCAAGTGCTTCATCGCCTCTTACGCTAATGTAGTATTGCTTGACATCGATAATACGCCATTTCACAAACAAATCCACCAAAACGTTCTTTTTCTCTGAAGTAATAAATCGTTCTGGTTCCTCGGTATCCATTGTCAGAATGCGTGAATCAAAATATCGAACATTTTGCGCAATCGGAATCTTGAAATATAAACCAGGTGAAGTTTTTACATCGACTACTTCTCCAAGCTGGAATAAGATCGCTTGCTCTCTCTCATCAACAATATAAATTGCAGAGCTAGCAGCAATAATAAGTATAGTCAGGATACCTGATAATGTAGAAGAAAATTTACCCATGTTATCTCACCTCACGTTCTCTGCTGCGAAAAGACTCGCGCGTACGCCCACTATTATCAGGAATTTCTTGAATGACCTGTGGCTGCGCTACCATTGGAATCCGATTCACCATTGAAGAATCGGGTTGTATCAATTTATCTAATGGTAGATAGAGCAAATTGTTTCCCCCTTTTTGGTCAACTAACACTTTACTCGTATTTGATAGGACTTGTTGCATCATATCTAAATATAACCGTTCACGAGTGACAGCTGGCGCTTTATTGTATTCAACCAAAATCTGTTGGAAGCGGCTGACATCACCTTCTGCGCTTGAAATAACACGTTGTTGGTACCCATTGGATTCTTCCAACATTCTAGCTGCTGTACCTCTTGCTTTTGGAACTACATCATTTGCATAGGCTTGACCTTCGTTTCTTTGACGTTCTCGATCTTGCCCCGCTTTAACTGCATCATCAAAAGCAGCTTGAACTTGTTCAGGAGGTTGTGCATTTTGCATCGTCACTCGACTTACGGAGATACCGATTTCATAGCGATCTAGAATAGTTTGCATAAGTTCAGTGGTTTTAGCTGCAACTTGCTCCCTACCTTCATACAAAACATAATCCATTTTGCTTTTACCAATTGCTTCACGGATAGCGGTTTCAGCAACTTGTAATACAGCACTCTCTGGATCACGATTATTGAATAAGAATTTTTCAGGACTATTCAGAATATATTGAACCGCAAATTGAATATCGATAATGTTTTCATCGTCTGTCAGCATAAGAGATTCTTTTAGAACCTTACTTCTAACATTATTCCGGTACCCAATCTCTACAGTACGCACTTGGCTAACATTGACGGTCTCAACTTTTTCTACTGGAAAAGGGAGATGCCAGCGTAAGCCTGCCTGGGTAGTATCGACGTGCTTACCAAAACGAAGCACAATCCCGCGTTGACCTTCATTAATAATATAGAAGCCGCTAGCAAGCCATACAACGAGTAAAAGCATAACGATGACAAAAATATTCCCGCCTTGAGGTTTTCTAGGGCTACTTTCACTAGGCTCTTCGTCATTATTACCCCCGCCTTTCTTACCAAAAAGACCATTAATTTTCTTTGAGAAATTTCGTAAAACATCATCCAAATCGGGTGGACCTGCATTACCCTTTCTTTTCCCCCATTGTGGATCATTTAAGCCCATAATATATAATCCTTTCTCTCGTTCAAAAAGCCACAGCACTATTATCGATTAGTTCTTTTTTTTCTGGCAAAAAACTATCATCTGGATTTGCCTTTTCTGAAGAATACCTGATTGCCTCAGTCAATGCTAGCTTGACATATTCTAGTCCCTCGCCCGTTTTGGCACTAATTAGAATCCGGGCTATTTTACCATACTCATCACGAACATAACCGGGCCTCATTTTTGAGTCAGTCTGATCAATTTTATTGAGTATTAAAATTTGTGGAATAGTTGATGCATTTATTTCTTCAAGCAGTTTATTTACTGCATCAATTTGATCGTCTTTTACTAAACTAGTTGCATCCACAACATGTAAAAGTAAATCAGCTTGAATGGTTTCTTCTAAAGTTGCTCGGAATGCCGCAATTAAGGTATGAGGCAATTCTCGAATAAAACCAACCGTATCAGAAATAACTAAATTTCCATGGTTGGGAATGAATAATTTACGGGTTGTAGTATCTAATGTGGCAAATAACTGATCGGCTGCATAGGTAGTTGATCGAGTTAATCGATTGAATAATGTCGATTTTCCTGCGTTGGTATAACCGACGATTGAGATAGTTTTAACCTGTGATCGTTTTCGTGATAATCGCTGAACATCGCGTTGTCGCTGCAGGATTGTCAATTTTTCCTTAAGAAACTTAACGCGTTTTGCTAGCAGTCGTCGATCTGTTTCAAGTTGGGTTTCTCCTGGGCCTCTAAGCCCAATCCCCCCTTTTTGTCGTTCAAGATGGGTCCAACCTCTGACTAACTTAGTTGCAAGGTGTTCTAATTGCGCCAGTTCAACTTGTAATTTACCTTCGTGACTCTTTGCGCGTTGTGCAAAAATATCAAGAATCAAACTCGTGCGATCGATAACGGCACATTGGAGGCGATTAGTTAAATTTCGTTCTTGTATGGGGGTGAGGTCATTGTTGAAAATGACAATCGAAATTTTTTCCTGAATGGTATTGAGTAACAGCGAGATCTCATCGATCTTCCCTGTTCCGATATAAGTTGCTGGATTTAATCTGGATCGCCTGCCTTTTACAATCGCCAAAACATCGAGTTGAGCACTATTCGCAAGTTGCCGTAACTCCTCAAAGCTCTCATTGTCGTTATCATTCTGGCAGAGTCCAACTAGAATGGCTCTTTGCCGGGAATTAATCACTCGAGTCTTTAAATCATGCATTATTCATGAATTGAAGGTTCAATCGGGATTGATACTGCTCTTGCAGGAACGACGGTTGAAATAGCATGCTTATAGACCATCTGTGTAACCGAATTTTTTAATAGCACAACATATTGATCAAAAGAATCAATCTGCCCTTGAAGCTTAATACCATTCACTAAATAGATCGATACAGGAATATGTTCCTTTCTCAGAATATTCAAAAAAGGATCCTGTAATAATTGCCCTTTTGTGCTCATTAATAAACCCCCTTATATAATCGTTTCTTAATTATTTTTCAGACTCTACTTTATTTTTCTATCCAAATCTATACCTTGCTTACTTCTGAAGTAATTAAACAAAATCAGTGTAATTAAAAAACATAAGCCCAATTTACTCAATATTGCTTGTAAATCAGGCTCTTCTTTTAAGCAGAACAAGGCTTAGTTTAAGGTAAAGACACAATAAAAATTAGAAATAAGAATTGTCTCTGAAAGTTACAAAACGTCAGTAATCTGACGGTGAGAGTGAAATAAAGGAAGTTTACAGCGATGAAAAGAATTGTTTCGAAGAAACTGAATCCAGATTTTTCCTCCTTATTAATCAGTATTGGTTATCTTTGGTTAACACGCTTTGAGAAACCAAATAGCCCCAACAAACCAATACCAAGCAATGCAATCATGCTGGGTTCGGGAATTACTGTCGGATTGATTGCGATTCCTGTCAAATGAAGCTCTAAGCTATAAGTATGACGACTTGTCGATGCACCCACAGCATCATCAGATAAAGTTAATAAGTATGTTGCATCAAAGCTACCAGCACTGCTTGGATTAAATGAAGCGGTGTAACTATTATGAGCACCGTGAGCTAAATCAGAAAACAACCCAAGGTCAGTACCAAAAGCAGCAATATCGCCGCTCGACGTGATGTTTGTTAAATCTAAAGCAACGCCGTTGGTACCAACGAGATTAAAGATATCAAAGCCAATCGAACTTATCGAACCACCTAACACGAGCGTTCCAAAATCAATATCTAATGAAGTTAAAGTTGAGCTGCCATCAAAGGATGCAATCGCATGCTCTAGGTAATTATAGACTACTGAATAAGAAGCACTAAGATTCGTAATTGAAATGGTTGAAGAACCATTAACATTCGCCCCAGAGCTGCTAATGGCGGCTGTAAGTGCAATGTTACTTCCGCCATCAGTTCGATTGGCAGTTATCGTTGTGTTGATCGTTGAAATAATGCTTCCAGTTCCTACCCAATTATTAAGGTTGATTCCATCGGTGATAGTTTGAGATAGCGCATTCCAACTGTTATCCGTGCCGTCAGGATTGTCAATTTTGCTGGTAGAGTTGAGATTGCCTGATGCATTGAGCCCCCCGCTATTTTTCCAACTTGCATCGACAGAGACCGACCCTCGTGCCGCATTGGCCCCGTCGGCACGAAGATAAGTTGAGCTATTGCCAGGTGTTAGCGTCGCCGTTACCTCAACTAG
>CAZIDT010000070.1:0-6832 GCA_964537855.1 uncultured Nitrosomonas sp. | reverse complement strand
ATCCGGAATCTCTGGAACGGTTATTGACGTACAAGTTTTCACTAGAGAGGGTGTGCAACGAGATAAACGTTCTAAAAAAATAATTAATGATGAACTGGATCGATACAAAAAAGACCTTACTGATCAGATGCGTATCGTTGAAACAGATATTTTTAAGCGCCTTGAGAGACTGCTTATTGGGAAGGTAGCTACAGGTGGACCTAAAAAATTAGCAAAAGGTACAGTAATTACCAAAGAATACCTCGATAGTATTGATTCGCATTACTGGTTTGATATTCGGTTGGCTGACGAAGATGTAAGTCGACAATTGGAGCAAATGAAAGAAGGCTTGGAGCAAAAGCAAAAACTGTTTGATAGCTCCTTTGAAGAAAAACGGAAGAAATTGACTCAAGGTGATGAATTGCCACCAGGTGTACAAAAGATGGTCAAAGTATATGTGGCTGTTAAAAGGCGTTTACAACCTGGTGACAAGATGGCTGGAAGACATGGAAATAAGGGTGTTATTTCAAAAATTGTGCCAGTAGAAGATATGCCCTATATGGCTGATGGTACGCCAGTTGATGTCGTATTAAATCCGCTGGGTGTGCCATCGCGAATGAATGTAGGGCAAATATTAGAAGTACATCTGGGATGGGCATCTAAAGGTCTTGGTGAAAAAATTGGAACACTATTACAACAAGAGAAAAGAGTCTCTAAGCTGAAATCATTACTTGAAACAATTTATAACAGTACTGGTATGAAAGAAGATATCGCATCACTGAGTGATGACGAGTTGATCGAATTAGCTAGGAATTTGGTAGATGGGGTTCCATTTGCTACACCAGTTTTCGATGGAGCAACTGAAACTGAGATCAAAGCCATGCTTAAGCTTGCTGACTTGCCTACAACAGGACAAGTAACCCTTTATGATGGTCGAACAGGGGAAGCTTTTGATCGCTTAGTTACAGTTGGCTATATGCATGTATTAAAACTGCATCATTTAGTTGATGATAAGATGCATGCAAGATCAACAGGCCCTTATAGTTTAGTTACGCAGCAACCTTTAGGTGGTAAAGCTCAATTTGGAGGCCAGCGTTTTGGAGAAATGGAAGTGTGGGCTTTAGAAGCTTATGGAGCAGCCTATACTTTACAGGAAATGTTAACTGTAAAATCGGATGATGTTGGAGGTAGAACAAAAGTGTATGAAAGTATAGTTAAAGGGGACCATAAAATTGATGCAGGGATGCCTGAGTCGTTTAATGTGCTCGTAAAAGAGATTAGATCCCTGGCAATGGATATTGATTTAGAGCAATACTAAGAAAAAGCCAGACTAGAGTTTTATATAACACCATTACGATACAGGAGTCAAAATGAGGGCACTGCTTGATTTGTTTAAACAAGTAACTCAAAAAGAGGAATTTGATTCAATTAAGATTGGTCTTGCTTCCCCAGAGAAAATACGTTCTTGGTCATATGGTGAAGTAAAGAAACCCGAAACGATTAATTATCGAACATTTAAACCTGAAAGAGATGGTTTGTTCTGTGCGAAAATTTTTGGCCCAGTTAAAGACTATGAATGTTTATGCGGTAAATATAAACGACTAAAGCATCGCGGTGTCATATGCGAGAAGTGTGGTGTTGAGGTAACGCTATCGAAAGTTAGACGTGAGCGTATGGGGCATATTGAATTAGCTTCCCCAGTTGCACATATTTGGTTCTTAAAATCGCTACCATCTCGGTTAGGTTTAGTATTAGATATGACCTTAAGGGATATCGAACGAGTGCTTTATTTTGAAGCATACGTTGTTACTGACCCTGGTATGACACCACTTACACAAAAACAACTGCTAACAGAAGAAGATTATTTAAATAAAACAGAAGAATACGGTGACGATTTTCGTGCTGCTATTGGAGCAGAAGGTATTCGAGATTTACTAAGTAGCATGAATGTTCAGACGGAGATTGACTCACTTCGACTTGAGATGCAGGGTACAAACTCTGAAACTAAAATAAAGAAAATCGCAAAGAGACTAAAGGTACTAGAAGCATTCAATAAATCGGGATTAAAACCCGAATGGATGATCTTAACGGTTCTGCCTGTATTGCCACCGGAATTAAGACCACTTGTTCCTCTCGATGGTGGTCGTTTTGCAACCTCTGATCTTAATGACTTGTATAGGCGCGTCATTAATAGAAACAATCGCTTAAAACGATTGCTTGAGCTTCGAGCACCAGAAATTATTGTCAGGAATGAAAAAAGAATGCTACAAGAATCAGTTGATTCTTTGCTCGATAATGGTCGTCGGGGTAAAGCAATGACGGGTGCTAACAAACGTCCGCTTAAATCGTTAGCGGATATGATTAAGGGTAAAGGAGGGCGCTTCCGTCAAAATTTACTTGGTAAACGAGTTGATTATTCTGGTCGGTCAGTTATTGTTGTTGGTCCTCAGCTTAAGCTTCATCAGTGCGGGTTACCGAAGAAAATGGCACTGGAGTTATTTAAGCCCTTTATTTTCAATAAACTGGAAGTAATGGGAATTGCCAGCACAATAAAAGCGGCGAAGCGTGAAGTAGAAAATGAAACGCCTGTCGTTTGGGATATTTTAGAAGAAGTCATTCGTGAGCACCCTGTGATGTTGAATCGTGCGCCGACACTTCATCGTCTAGGTATTCAAGCGTTTGAACCTGTTCTAATAGAAGGGAAAGCAATTCAATTGCATCCATTAGTATGTGCTGCCTTTAATGCTGACTTTGATGGAGACCAAATGGCTGTTCATATTCCGCTGTCACTAGAAGCACAGATGGAATGTAGAACATTAATGATGTCTACAAATAATATCCTTTCGCCTGCAAATGGAGAACCTATAATTGTCCCATCTCAGGATATCGTTTTGGGCCTTTATTACATGACTCGTGAGAAAATGTATGCTCAGGGTGAAGGAATGTTTTTTCAGGATGTAGTAGAAGCACTTCGTGCATATGAGAATGGTGCTGTAGAGCTTAATGCCAAAATTCAGGTCAGAATTAAAGAAATCGACATGATTTCTAAAGCAGAAAAGATTCATCGCTATGAAACGACAGTTGGTCGTTCATTGTTATCTGAGGTTTTGCCAGAAGGCCTATCTTTTGCACTCGTAAATAAGGTACTGAAGAAAAAAGAAATATCAAAGCTTATTAATGCTTGCTTCCGGTTATGCGGATTGCGTAAAACCGTCATTTTTGCTGATAAGCTAATGAATTTAGGTTTTACTTATGCAACCCGTGGGGGTATCTCAATTTGTGCAGATGATTTACGGATTCCTGTACAAAAAACTGACATTATTAATTCTGCTGAGGCGGAAGTTCAGGAAATTGCAGCTCAATATACTTCGGGACTTGTTACTCAGGGTGAAAGATACAATAAAGTAGTCGATATTTGGGGACGTGCTGGTGATCAGGTTGCTAAGGCAATGATGGATCAGCTGAGCGTAGAAAATGTTTATGATTCATTAACAAATGAAATTAAGAAAGATGATCATGGTAAACCAGTGATGCAAGAGTCATTCAACTCTATTTATATGATGGCTGATTCAGGTGCTAGAGGTTCTGCTGCGCAAATTAGGCAGCTGGCAGGTATGCGTGGATTAATGGCAAAGCCCGATGGATCAATCATCGAAACACCTATCACTGCAAACTTCCGTGAAGGATTAAATGTATTGCAATACTTTATTTCTACGCATGGCGCACGTAAAGGACTTGCAGATACTGCACTAAAAACAGCTAATTCGGGCTATTTGACACGACGTCTTGTTGATGTTACTCAAGATTTAGTGATTACAGAGAATGATTGTGGCACTGACAATGGTGTGGTCATGAAAGCATTGATAGAAGGTGGTGAAGTCATTGAAGCGCTTAAAGAAAGACTATTGGGCCGAGTAACAGTACAAGAAGTGATTAATCCAGAAAATCAAGCTGTATTATATCCTGCGGGCATTCTGCTTGATGAAAATGCAGTTGAACAGATCGAATTTTATGGTGTTGATGAAGTTAAAGTACGAACCCCTCTCACCTGTGAAACACGCTATGGGTTATGCGCTAAATGTTATGGTCGTGACTTAGGAAGAGGTTCTCTCGTCGATGTGGGTGAGGCCGTTGGTGTTATTGCAGCGCAATCGATTGGTGAGCCAGGTACACAGCTGACGATGAGAACCTTTCATATTGGTGGCGCGGCTTCGAGGACTGCAGTAGCAAGTCAAATTGAAAGTAAATCGAATGGACTTATTCAATATTCAAATTCTATCCGCTATGTAAAAAATTCTCGTAATGAGTTAATTATTATCTCGCGAAGTGGTGAAGTAATTATTACAGATGACAACGGTCGTGAGAAAGAGCGTCATAAAATTCCTTATGGTGCTACATTGCTTGTTCATGATGGTGAGGCCGTTAAAATTGGTAAAGTGCTTTCATCATGGGATCCTCATACACGGCCTATCATTGCTGAATTTAGTGGAAAGGTTCGGTTCGAAAATGTTGAGGAAGGTGTAACAGTAGCTAAACAAATTGATGATATTACTGGTTTATCCACACTTGTAGTTATAGATCCGAAACGTCGCAGTACAACAAGTCAATCCAAAGGATTACGCCCTCTAGTTAAATTCTTAGATGAAAATGAGAAAGAGATTAAAGTAACTGGTACAGATGTGTCAGTAAGTATCACATTCCAGATTGGCTCCATTATTACGGTACGTAATGGTCAGCAAGTATCAGTAGGTGAGGTTTTAGCTCGGATTCCACAAGAAACTTCAAAAACCCGAGATATTACTGGTGGTTTACCGCGCGTGGCTGAATTGTTTGAAGCTCGTTCACCCAAAGATGCTGGTTTACTAGCAGAAGTGACTGGCGTCGTGTCCTTTGGTAAAGATACGAAAGGTAAACAACGTTTGGTTATTACAGATCTTGATAACGTTTCTCATGAATACTTGATACCTAAAGATAAGCACGTCATGGCACATGATGGTCAAGTAGTGAATAAAGGTGAGATCATTGTGGATGGCCCAGCTGACCCTCAAGATATTTTGCGGTTGCAGGGTGTAGAGGTATTAGCACGCTATATCACCGATGAAGTACAAGATGTTTATCGATTACAAGGGGTAAAAATCAATGATAAGCATATCGAAGTTATTGTTAGACAAATGTTACGTCGTGTTCAGATCATTGAAGCAGGGGATACTTCGTTTATTCCAGGAGAACAAGTTGAAAGAGCTGATGTATTGATTGAAAATGAGAAGATACTAGCTGCAGGGAAGGTTCCTGCAACTTATAACTATATATTGTTAGGTATCACGAAGGCTTCGCTTTCGACTGACTCATTTATTTCCGCAGCTTCTTTCCAAGAAACGACTCGTGTATTGACTGAAGCTGCGATTATGGGCAAACGTGATGAATTGCGGGGATTAAAAGAAAATGTGATTGTGGGTAGACTCATACCTGGCGGAACGGGACTATCCTTCCATAGTATCCGTAAAAAGCAAAAATCGAAAACTTCTACTGAACACCTTTTGGTGGCAGAGAAGAGTAATGGAGAGGTAGATAATGTTACTCCGATTAACGATAATATGACTTAGTCAATTTTTGATTATTAATCCACGGTAGATTGTGTGGCGGTGAGCAGTAGTTTCTAGCGCTATACAATTACCTGGTTAATTCTAGATATACCATTGCTTTCCCAACCAGCAAAACTGTTTAATCACACATAATAAATCAGTAGGATTGACCCTATATTGATCATTAGTAGGTAATTTCTAATGATTAATATAACTTCATCTCAAAATCTAAGATCATTCATCAACTACAGGGTGTGAATATACCGTGTTAGTTCTCGTAAGGCCTTTAGAAAATTCCTTTTTTCTAAAGGATCATCTAACATAATCAAAATGAATTTTGTAGTGTGAGTATGATTTGGTAACCTTGTTTTAATGATTCAGTAAGATTAATAGCTTAAGATTTTACGGATGAGCTTAAGGAAAATGTCACAATTAAATCTTTTGCAGAAAACTAGAATTGATCGATCGCAGATTGATACACTTTTTCTATCGCTTAAGCGGCATGGTTATAGCCTGGTAGGCCCAAAAATTAGCGAAGGTGCGATTATTTACGATTTCCTAGATTCTATTACACAGTTACCGATCGGATGGACAGACGAGCAAGAAGCGGGGACTTATCGAATTAAACAACGGGGAGATCAAGCTCTATTTGGCTATAACTTAGGGCCTCATTCATGGAAGAAATTTTTATTTTCTCCACGTAAAAGAATTTGGCAAGGACAGAAGACATCTGAGGGTGGCTTTAGAACACAACAAGAAGCGTCAACACAACCTCAGCGCTTTGCATTTATTGGTGTCCGTGCTTGTGAATTGCACGCAATCCATATTCAAGATCAGGTGTTTATGAACAAGCAGTACCAGGATGCTGAATATTTACATAAACGAACAGACAATTTTATTGTAGCAGTTAATTGTGGGCAAGCTGGGAAGACTTGTTTTTGCACCTCTCTAAATACCGGGCCGAAGGTTAACGAAGGCTATGATCTAGCACTAACCGAAATTATTGATGGCGATGTACATTATTTTGTGGTTGAATCAGGGAGTGAACGGGGATTAGAAGTATTAAACGAGTTGCCCTGTCAATCCGTGAGTAATAGTGATTTAGAAGAAGCAGTTGATAAATGTATCGAGAAAGCAACTGGGCAAATGAGTCGTGCTATCGATACTACAGATATCAAAGCGTTTCTCTATCGAAATTATGATAACAAGCGTTGGCGTGAATTGGAAAAAAAATGCCTGACTTGTGCGAATTGTACTATGGTTTGCCCCAC
>CAZIDT010000069.1:0-6850 GCA_964537855.1 uncultured Nitrosomonas sp. | reverse complement strand
CCAGTCTCTCCAACAACACGGCCAGCATATAACCCTTCAATCGAAAACGAAAATACACCTCAAGAATTGGGTGGGATATTAGATTTTACCCGTGAAGATAATCCATTAAAGGACTGGAATATGGTATTCATTCCCTATTGTACGGGTGATGCCCATATTGGCTCAAACGATAAAGTTTATGTGGATCCTTTGGGAATCATAAATGCTGGCGATCCTATTATTGTTCAGCATCGAGGTTTTGATAATTCTATGGCAGTGCGTGAGTGGCTAAAAAATAGGCCTGAACGATTTGGTACTGAAAAAGTGTTAGTAGCTGGGTCAAGTGCGGGCGCTTATGGTGCTTTAATGAATTTCTCGCGATTGCATCGCGTTTACCCGAGTAGCACAAAAATTTCACTACTGTCTGATGCCGGTGTGGCCGTATTTACCGATAATTTTTTGAATACAGTTTTTGAACCTAATGGCCCCTGGGGAACTGAGCATACATTAGCAACCTGGATACCTGGAATTAGTCAGATTAGTAGCTATAACGCTAACAATTTTTTTATTAATTTAGTAACAGGAATTGAACGTTATTTTGTTAAAAGTAAATTTGCGTATGTCACGACTGCTTGGGATGGTAATCAGGTATTTTTTCTTAATATGATGAGAAAAACTGATCAAGGGATTAATGATCCAACTGAATGGTTCAATTTAACTCCAGAGATATTCGTAGAGTGGAATTTTAGAATGTTAACCACATTTAACATCAATGCCATTATAAATAGTAACTCAAAGTATTATATAAGCGCGGGGACTTATCATATGGGATTATTAGATGTTTTCGCTCCAGGCGTTTTTTACACTGAAAACAGCGCGAGCGGTATTTTCTTGAAAGATTGGGTTAACCGGTTAGCTGTTAATGACAGATGGTACCCTTTAATCAATTTAAAGTGTAGTGGCACTTGCGGAGCCCCTTTTTTTCCCTAACAGACAGGGTAGAAATCATTTTCTAATAAGTATTTGTATAGTCTCTGGCGTGTGTTGCTCGAGACTATACGAAACTTAAAGCTACTAAAGTATTAATTATCAGAGTAATTTTGCAATAAAGGCTTTTTCAACCTTCCCCGTTAATGGGATACGAACGCGATGGCCGCTGCCCGGAGCAATAGCAATAGTCTTGCCATTATGATCTTGCATATAATCAAGCTCAATAATACGATTTCCTGATGGGTGAATGATTTCCAGTCGATCACCAATACCAAAACGATTCTTTACAAGAATTTCAACCATTCCGTTAGATTCATCTAATGTAGTGATATCTCCAACATATTGGCTTCGGTTTGACTCGGAGTGACCACGCAGGTAATTCTGCGTTTCCTGGGTAGAATGGCGTTGATAGAATCCTGCGGTATAACCCCGATTGGCAAGACCCTCGAGTTGGCCAAGCAAAGTGTGATCAAAAGGACGCTTTGCTACCGCATCATCAATCGCTTTTCGATAAATTTGTGCAGTACGTGCGACGTAGTAGGCTGATTTGGTCCGGCCTTCAATTTTGAATGAATCAATTCCAATTTGGATGAGTTGCTCGATATGTTCAATGGCACGAAGATCTTTCGAGTTCATGATATAAGTACCATGCTCATCTTCTAGAATGGGCATCAGTTGGCCGGGCCTTTCCTTTTCTTCGATCAAATAAACATGATCAGCAGCAGGGTGGCGAACGGACACGGAATCATCCAACGCAGACTGTTGAACGGCTTGGTTAAAGTCGAAATCGATTTTTTCTAGTACTTGGATGTCACCCTCTGGGTTTTCTTGGGCGGATTTCACTTTATAATCCCATCGACAAGAATTGGTGCAAGTACCCTGATTCGGGTCGCGGTGGTTAAAATATCCTGACAACAGACATCTTCCCGAGTAGGCGATGCATAATGCACCATGAACGAAAACTTCAAGCTCAATGTCAGGACATAGCTGCCGGATTTCAGCTATTTCTTCCAAAGAGAGTTCACGTGATAGGATAATGCGCGTTAAGCCAATTTTTTGCCAGAACTTTACTGCAGCATAGTTAACTGTATTGGCTTGAACGGAAAGGTGAATGGGGATTTCTGGCCACTTTTCTCTAACCATCATGATAAGACCAGGGTCAGCCATGATCAATGCATCAGGTTTTAAATCGATGACGGGTTCCATATCCGCCATGTAGGTCTTGACTTTGCGGTTATGGGGCATGAGATTACTCGCAACAAAGAATTTTTTGTTAAGTTGATGTGCCTCGATAATTCCGGTGCGCAGTTGTTCAAGTGAGAATTCATTATTGCGAGCACGTAAAGAGTAGCGTGGTTGACCGGCATAAATTGCATCGGCGCCGAACGCATAGGCAGTTCGCATTTTCTCTAAAGAGCCGGCGGGGAGTAGTAATTCAGGTAAAGTTTGCATAATGTAAAATAACTGATATTAGCTTGGATAATTAATTAACTGATGTAAATTGTAGCACCATGCCCATAGACCCTGCTTTTATTCATCTACGACTTCACAGCGAATATTCGATAACAGACAGTATTATTCGAGTCGATGAAGTGTTATTGAAAGCAACTCAAGACCGCATGCCAGCCTTGGCGCTTACCGATTTAGGTAATTTATTTGGACTCATTAAATTTTATCAAAGTGCAGAAAAATTAGGGATAAAGCCGATAATTGGATGTGATGCTTGGGTTACTAATGAGGCTGATCAGAATAACCCCTCTCGTGTTCTATTGCTGTGTCAGACTCATACGGGCTACCTATTATTATGTCGACTATTGTCACGTGCGTACCGTGAAAACTTATTTCGGGGTAGAGCAGCGTTAAAGAAAGCATGGTTTCATCCTTCCGTAGAGGGAACACAAGATTTAATTGCAATATCTGGAGCTCATTTTGGGGAAATAGGTCAGCTGTTAATGCAAAATGATCTGCAGGAAGCGGAAGCGATCGGTAACGAATGGTCTGAGTTATTCCCAGATCGATTTTATCTTGAGATTCAGCGCAATGGGCGAGTGGATGAAGAACGGTTTATTCGAAATTCACTGATACTCGCTTCCCAATTAAAAATTCCGATTGTAGCCACGCATGCCATTCAATTTTTGGATGCAAAGGATTATAAAGCGCATGAAGCAAGGGTCTGTATTGCAGAAGGTTATGTGTTGGGTGATCGGCGTCGCCCCCATGCATTTACGGATCAGCAATATTTCAAGACTCAAAGCGAAATGCAGGCCTTGTTTGCTGATATTCCTGAGGCGCTAGCCAATAGCGTGGAGATTGCGAAACGATGTAACTTGCAACTTGAATTAGGCATTAATCGCTTGCCGTTATTTCCTGTGCCTGACACCGTCAGTATTGAAGAATATTTACGTAATCAAGCGCTATTAGGTTTAAAGCAGCGTTTGCAAGGTTTACCAGAAAGTGAAATTAATAGTAAGTTACCAACTTATCAGGCAAGGCTTGATTTTGAAGTCGATACCATTATTCAAATGGGGTTTGCTGGTTATTTTCTCATTGTTGCGGATTTCATTAATTGGGCAAAGCAAAACAGCATTCCCGTTGGCCCCGGTCGGGGATCGGGTGCAGGTTCTTTGGTAGCTTATTCGTTAGGGATTACTGATCTTGATCCTCTCCGATATGACTTGTTGTTTGAGCGCTTTTTAAACCCAGAGCGTATCTCGATGCCTGATTTTGACATTGATTTTTGCCAAGATCGTCGTGAAAGTGTCATTGAATATGTAAAAAACCGATATGGTGTGGAAAGCGTTTCTCAGATTGTGACATTTGGAACCATGGCTGCCAAAGCAGTGATACGCGATGTTGGGCGTGTTCTGGATTTGCCATTCAATTTTGTTGATCAACTTGCGAAATTAATTCCGTTCGAATTAGGGATGACATTGAAGAAAGCTCGTGCGATTGAACCTCAACTTGAGATGCGTGCGCAAGAGGAAGAGGACGTGCGGAATTTATTAGAGTTGGCTGAAAGCCTTGAAGGAATTACACGCAATGTGGGTATGCATGCCGGAGGTGTGTTGATTGCACCTGGAAAAATTACTGATTTCTGCCCAATTTATTGTGCGGAAGCAAGTGAATCTGTGGTAAGTCAGTTTGATAAAGATGATGTTGAAAAAATTGGTCTCGTTAAATTTGATTTTCTTGGTTTAAAAACACTAACCATTCTTGATCAAGCAATCATTGACATCAATCAACAGCAACTTGACGATATTAACCATCTAGCTGAGCGTGACTCAGCTCATGTTCTTTCATTGAATCGAATTTTGTTGGAAGATCCTGAAACCTATGCTTTATTGAGAAAAGGGAATGCAGTTGGGATTTTTCAATTTGAATCGCGGGGCATGAAAGATTTATTACAAAAAGCCAAGCCTGATCGATTTGAAGATCTAATTGCCTTAGTTGCGCTTTATAGGCCTGGCCCCATGGATTTGATTCCTGATTTTGTGGAACGTAAACACGGAATACAACGCGTTGAATATTTGGATCCACGACTTGAACCGATATTAGGACCAACTTATGGTGTGATGATTTATCAAGAGCAAGTGATGCAAATTGCGCAAGTCATTGGTGGTTATAGCTTGGGTGGTGCTGACTTGTTGCGTCGAGCCATGGGTAAGAAGAAAGTTGAAGAAATGGCTCAGCAGCGTAGTATTTTTGTTGAAGGGGCAGTAAAAAATGGATTAACTGAGCAGAATGCTATTAAGTTATTTGATCTCATGGAGAAATTTGCGGGCTATGGATTCAATAAGTCCCATGCTGCAGCCTATGCGTTAATTGCGTTTCAAACAGCTTATCTTAAAGCACATTATCCAGCCGCATTTTTAGCCGCTTGTTTGTCAGCGGAAATGAATGATACCGACAAAGTTAATGATTTTTATGAGGATTGCAAGCTAAATGGTATTAGTGTATTGCAGCCTGATATTAATTTCTCGGTGTATCGGTTTGTACCTACCGATGCAAAGACGATTCGGTATGGGCTAGGTGCTGTTAAAGGTACGGGAGAAAATGCGATTACGGCAATTGTGCAAGCACGTGAGCAAGGAGGGTTTTTTACTGATCTCTTTGACTTTTGTAAGCGCGTAGATCGTCGAGTTGTGAATCGGCGTAGTGTCGAATCCTTAATTCGAGTCGGTGCATTCGATGGTATTCAGCCTAATCGTGCCATGTTATTTGCATCAGTTGGAAGTGCAATTGAATTTGCTGAGCAATCGAGCTTATCATCCCAACAAGTTAATCTATTCAGCGAAACCGAGGTTACTGCTCAGTTACCTACTTTACCTGAGTATGTAGCGTGGTCTGAAAAAGAAAAGTTACAAAATGAAAAATTGGGTCTAGGGTTTTATTTTAGTGGACATCCTTTTTCTTCGTATCTAAAAGAGCTTAATCAATTTATCACGACACGTTTGGATAAACTTCGATCACAGCGTGAACCGCAATTGATTACTGGTGTGATTCATGCGATTCGAACACAAATGACCAAGCGTGGAAAAATGGCCATTATTACACTCGATGATGGCCGAGCACGGGTCGATATCGTGATTTATAATGAATTATTAGTTGAACATAGTAGTTGGTTGAAGGAAGATCAATTATTGGTTGCTAAGGTAATCATCGGTAACAGTATCAATGATCCCAATGAGCTACGAATCACAGCGGAGAAATTATACGATCTTACCCATGCGCGTTCTCAATACGCTAATAAAATACGATTTACGATTAATCAGTCAAATGCGAATTGTGAATTGGTTATTCCTAAATTGAAGGAATTAATTGCTGCGAGTTTTCCTCCGGCTAAAGGTAATAATATTCCGGTACAATCAGTTAGATGTCCTATTATGATTTGTTATCAAAATCAGCGAGCAACGTGTGAAATTGAATTGGGAGAAGCATGGCATGCTTTATTAAGCGATTTCTTTATTGAATCGGTCTCTCAGTTATTTAAACCTGAAAATGTCGAGATTCTATATTGAAAAAGTTTGTTTAGCATAAGCCTAAGATTCGAATAAGGGACTCATAGGATATTCTAACGCCTCTTTTATGGTAACGAGCGAGAGAACGGCTTCTCTACCGTCGATAATACGGTGATCATAGGAAAGCGCGAGATAGTTCATTGGCCGAATTACAATTTGGCCATTTTCAACGACAGGGCGTTCTTTGGTAGCATGGATCCCTAGAATAGCGCTTTGGGGGGGATTAATGATCGGGGTGGATAACATCGATCCAAAAACACCGCCATTGGTAATGGAGAATGTTCCGCCTGATAATTCATCAATAGTGAGTTTACCGTTCTGAGCACGAGTCACAAAGTCGGCAATTTGTTTTTCGATTTCTACTTGGGTAAGTTGATCGGCATTTCTAAGAATTGGAACAACCAGACCGCGGGGACTCGCAACCGCGATTCCAATATCGTAATAGTGATGGTAGATAATGTCATTTCCATCGACTGAAGCATTGATGATCGGGAATTTTTTTAATGCTGCAACAACTGCTTTAACAAAGAACGACATGAAGCCCAATTTGACACCATGTTCTTTCTCAAATTTGTCCTTATATCGTGTGCGTAGATCGATTACTGCTTGCATATTAACTTCATTAAACGTAGTCAGAATAGCGGCAGTCGATTGTGATTGCACAAGTCTTTCTGCTATGCGCATTCTAAGTCGGGTCATCGGAACACGCTGCTCCAGCCTTTCATCATCACTTGGTGATTGTACTAAGTTAGGTGCTTCAGAAAGCGAGTTGTCAGGAGTGGAAGTAATTTCAGTAGCTTGAGGTTTGTTTTTAATGTGATTTGCAATATCTTCTTTGGTAATACGACCTTCTCGCCCTGTTC
>CAZIDT010000068.1:0-6930 GCA_964537855.1 uncultured Nitrosomonas sp. | reverse complement strand
CACCCCATCTAGAATTTACGCGTGAAATTTCGCGTCGCTTCAACCATATTTTTGGTAAAGAACCTGGTTTTGAAGATAAAGCAGAGCAAGCTATCAAAAAATTGGGATCAAAACGCTCAAAGTTATATCGTGATTTACGCACACGTTACCAAGAACAAGGTGATGAAAGCGCATTAGAGGAAGCTAGATCGTTGCTCGATGAGCAGCAAAATCTAAGCCTGGGCGATCGAGAAAGATTGTTTGGCTACCTTGAAGGTGGGGGTAGAGTCATTTTAGCTGAGCCAGAAACGCTGTTGACTCAAGCATCCCGAATGCCAGGGTTGGATGGACAGAAAATGTCTAAATCGTATGATAATACGATTAGTTTACGCGAGGATGCTGATAGTATCCGTAAAAAAATTCGTACCATGCCAACCGATCCTGCACGAATTCGCCGTACCGATCCGGGTGATCCTGCTAAATGCCCAGTTTGGTCGTTTCATGCAATCTATTCAAATGATGAAGTTAGAAACTGGGTACAACAAGGGTGCAAAAACGCTAGCATTGGTTGCTTGGAATGCAAGCAACCTGTCATTGACGCCATCTTAGCAGAACAGATTCCTATTTGTGAACGTGCCAGAATGTATGAAGAAGACCCAGCCTTAGTAAGAAATATCGTTGCAGATGGCTGTGAAAAAGCCAATAAATTAGCAGAAGAAACCATGCGAGATGTTAGACAAGTCATGGGATTAAGTCACTCCTAACTGCCTTCATGATCACCGTGTAATCATTTAAGATAGGATTCATGAAATGGATGAACTAGGTCAGTCGATTGAGTCACAGCCTATTGCGAAAATTTGTGGCCAGCCATTATGTGAAGTCCCGCATGATTTATATATTCCTCCTGAGGCCTTAGAAGTTTTCCTCGATACCTTTGAAGGCCCGCTTGATTTATTACTTTATTTAATTCGTAAACATAATTTGGATATCTTAGATATCCCGATGGCTGAGTTAACTCAACAATATATGACCTATGTTGAAGCGATGCGTGCTGATCAATTAGAATTGGCTGCTGAATACCTGCTGATGACTGCATTATTAATTGAAATTAAATCACGCATGTTGCTTCCTAAACCTGCTCAAGTAAATGAAGAAGAAGCAGACCCGCGTGCCGAACTCGTACGTCGTTTACTAGAATATGAGCAAATGAAAAAAGCTGCGCTTCGGATTGACGAGTTACCGCAGCTCGAACGTGATTTCATGAAAGTGCAAATTTTAATCAATCAAACAACCACCCAGCAACTTGCCCATGTCACTACCGATGATTTACAGCATGTCTGGATAACCCTTTTACAGCGGGCAAAACTAAATACACAACATCAAATTAAGTTTGAAGCCATTTCAGTACGCTTTTGCATGAGCGAAATCTTACGTAAGTTGCAGCAACTTGGAACAGTTCCTTTTTATGACTTATTTTCGCCTAATGCAGCGGTGGCAGAAGTGATTGCGCATTTTCTCGCCGTTCTCGAATTAGTAAAAGAACTACTCATAGAAATTGAGCAAACCGAAGATTTCGGTATCATCTATGTCAAATCAATTTAGCCTGACTATTCCTGTTTCACAATCCACTGCAGTATCCGATCAAATACGAATTTTGGAAGTAGCGTTATTGACTTCCCAAGACCCACTCCCTGTATCCGAGTTAAAGAAATTATTTGACGGTACCATCAATAGTAAACAACTGCTCACTATGTTGGTTGAATTAAGTAATCAGTGGCAAGAGAAAGGTATTGAGCTTGTTGAAGTTGCAAGTGGATGGCGATTTCAAAGTCGGCCTGAAATGCAAATTTACCTTGAAAAGCTCAATCCACAAAAACCACCGCGTTATTCACGCGCCGTATTGGAAACGCTCGCAATCATCGCTTACCGTCAGCCCGTAACACGTGGTGATATCGAAGAAATCAGGGGTGTAACTGTTTCCAGTGCAATACTAAAAACATTGGAAACACGTGGATGGATCGAGGTCGTAGGGCAGCGCAACGTACCAGGAAGACCTCAACTTTATGCCACAACGTCTAATTTTCTGGATGATCTAAATCTTCAATCGCTTGAGCAATTGCCCCCTCTTGATGAATTGATAAATCAAACTGAAAGTATTACAGAAGAAATGAAGAAAGTGAGTATCAGTGATCACTGATCTCGTTTGGTGCGCATCGACATCAATCGCGAAATTAAAATTGCTAAATATAAAACCCCGGAAGTCTGCTCTATTATTACGATCGAACGTGCAGAATCGGATATCGGAGTGATTTCACCAAAACCAACACTGGTTAAGCAGGTAAAACTAAAATACAACAACTCCCACCACGAAACTCTGTGATCTGGATTGTTCGCTTCATTGATAAAAAAACTACCAGGCTGAATATGCTCTATCAAAGCATAACAATAGCCAAAAACAAACCCCATCAATACATATAAAGCTGCAGCAGCAAAGAGCTCATCAAGCGTCATCACATTATCGTGCAACATGTAGCGCAATAAACTAATCACGATAAAACCATGGAACAATACCTGTGTAAGCAAACTCGCTACGATAACAATCGAGGAACTGAATAGTGCAGCGATTACATATAACAACATGGCTGGAATAGCAAACGCGTATCCGAGCCACGATTTATACCAAGTTTTCTTCGATGCACGCAGTGCAAGAATCAATATTACCCAATCAAATAATGCAAGAAAGGCTCTACCTGTCGAGTAAGGATAGGCAATTGGGTAAACCAGAATGAGCGTAACCAGCGCTATCAATAGCCAGAAATTAGGTAGAGATCGAATGCGCATACGTACCGATTACAGTGTCGCCAATGCTCTATCACCATTAATGTGAATGCGATTTAATCGGTCAGCTAACCGACTATTTCTCACTTTTTTCCACTTGAGTGTGCGACTTACTGATTTTAGCGAGCTCAGCTAATCGTTCAACCACCCAATAATTGATCGTCCCTTCAGGGTAAGCTCCCTTCTCATCGATTGCTCCTGCAGGAACGCCTGTTAGCAAAGTCAGGGCTTGGTCTACGTTTTCAACGGCATAGATAGTGAAGATTCCCTTCTCAACAGCATCAATGACATCTTGGCGCAACATTAAATGCTTTAGGTTTGACACGGGAATGAGTACACCCTGCTCACCCGTTAAACCGCGTGCGCTACAAATATCAAAAAATCCTTCAATTTTTTCATTGACCCCACCAATTGCTTGGGCCTGGCCAAGTTGATTTACAGAACCGGTTATGGCCAGCGATTGATGAATTGGGACATTCGCCAAATTAGACAGTAAAGCACAGAGTTCTGCGAGCGATGCACTATCCCCATCGATTTTCCCATACGATTGTTCAAACGCCAGGCTCGCTGAAAGCGCTAAAGGTTGATTTTTAGCGTAACGAGATGCCAAGAATGAAGAAAGAATCAATACGCCTTTGGAGTGAATCGCTCCTGAAAGCTCCGCTTCCCGCTCAATATTGATAAAATCACCCTTACCCAGTCGAGTCGTTGCAGTAATTCGGGTTGGCTGAGCAAACGCAAAACTTCCCAATTCAATAACTGCCAAACCATTAACCTGCCCTACAACTGCACCCGAGGTATCAATCATGAGTGTGCCACGAAGAATTGCCTCGTATAAGCGATCGCGAATACGATCTTGGCGGTGAATTTGAGCGCTGATCGCTTGCTGGACATCGCAAGCTAATACCGATGTGTGGCCAGCTTGTCGTGCCCAATAATCCGCCTCGCGCAATAAATCAGCAATACTGCGCATGTGCATGGAAAGTTTTTCTGAATCACTGACCAATCGAGAGCTATGTTCAATCACACGTGCGACAGCTATTCGATCATAAGGAAGGAGGGATTCTTTGCGTACCAACGTAGCAATCAGTTGCGCATATAATTGCTGCGTTTCAGTGCTGCGGTCGATGACTTCTTCAAAATCGGCTGCTACCTTAAATAATTCGTTAAATTCAGGATCATAAGCCTGCAATAAATAATAAAGTAACCGATCGCCAAACAAGACTACTTTGACGTCCAGCGGAATTGGCTCAGGCTCTAACGAAACGGTGCTAATCAAACTATACATCTGCCCTAACGATTCAATGCGGATTTCGCGTGACTGCAAAGCACGTTTTAACGCATCCCAAGCAAATGGTTGCATTAATATTTTGCGCACATCCAGTAGTAAATAACCGCCATTAGCTCGATGTAACGCACCGGCTTTAATCAAGGTAAAGTTTGTTACCAATGCACCAAATTGAGAAATATGCTCTACTCTACCCATCAAATTGCTATAGGTTGGGTTATCCTCACTAATCAAAGGTGCGCCAGCTGTGGTGTGATTCGATACCAGCACATTCACTTGATAACTAGAAAAGGTTTGGTGCGCTACTACCGGGATGCCTGAAATATTGATCGATTCATCGGGTTTGCGAAAATCATCCACATGTAGAATCATGTCGTGCTGCACAGCATCAAGAAAGTTCAGTACCTCCGCCAAATTAGCGTATTGTGCACGTAACTCATCAACTACATGGACAACAACTGAGAGCATTATGTCCCGATTCAATTGCTTAATATGCTCGCTACGCTCCCTCCTCCACTGAGGGAGGTGATTGAGAACTTTTTCCAGCCTTTCTTGTAATCCAGTAATAGCAGTTAGAATGCGTTCTTTTTCAGCTTGGGGAAGTTTGTCATATTCTTCTGGTGGAATCACTTCATGATTACGGCTGGGTGCCAATGCGAAACCATCAGGGGTTCGCAGTAAAACGATCTCTTGCTTCTCCGCTTCTTCTCCGAGCTCACTAATCACTTTTTCCTGGCGCTCATTAAATGCTTGATGGATCGCATTAACTTTACTGCGGTACTCCTCACTCTCAAACTGTGCCGGAATCGCAGTACGGAGATACTCCACGAGACTTTCCATGGACATGCGTAGCGCTTCACCTTTACCCGCAGGCAGTTTGAGTACTTTGGGTTGATGTGGTTGGTCAAAATTGTTGAGGTAGCACCAATCTACCGGTTCTGCTTCTTGACTGGCTTTATTTTCTAAGAATTGCTTTACCAGGCTGTGTTTACCCATTCCAGGCGAACCCATCACGAAAAGGTTATAACCTTCTTGTCGAATATTCGAACCAAAGCGCACCGCATCCATGGCACGTGCTTGACCGATGATTTCAATTAAATCCGGTAATTCTGCAGTTGTTTCGAATTTAAATTGATCAGGATTGCAAGTTTGATAGAGTTGCTCAGGCTTTAAAGGAGGAATGGAATTCATATTTATTATTGAAAACTGGATGGATTGCCCATTATGTACCTAAAAAGAATTGCTTTAATACTTTAATTAAGTATTCATGATCGTAGACCCCGGCACTTTCCCGGATACTATGCATGGCCCACATCGGGCATCCAATGTCGATACTTCGAATACCGAGTTTAGCGGAAGCAAGCGGTCCAATCGTGCTCCCACACGCTAAATCATTGCGGTGGCTATAGTGTTGATAAGGTACATTCGCAGCTTGGCACCAATGGATAAATTGAGCAATAGAAATACTCTCAGAACTATAGCGGCGATTCGCATTGGATTTGATCACCGGCCCTTGATTGACAAACACTTTATGGTTGACATCATAGGCATTCGGATAATTCGGATGATAAGCATGTGCCATATCTGCACTGATCAAAAAACTATTGGCTAAGGCTCGGGCACTGTCTTCACGATCAAGCGCCAAAGCTAAGGCAATACGCTGTAGTGTATCGGATAAAAAGCTACCTGCCGCACCAATATGACTTTCGCTTCCCACTTCTTCATGATCAAAAAAAGCACAAACCAAAGTATGCTGGGATTGATTGAGTACTTGATCATCCAACAAAGCTTGCAAACCAGCATGGCACGATGCAAGGTTATCGATCTGACTATTGGCGTAAAATTCGTTTGCAGCACCCCAAAATACCCCCTTCTGCGTATCATAGACAGCCAAGTCCCAAGATAGAATTTGTTCGGCAGTAAGGCCGGTTGCTTGTGCTAGCAACTGCATAAAATACGGTTTGGGTAATTGCTCGTCCGACAATTGGGCAAACAGTGGCAGCAATTCGGTTTGCTTTTGCAGTTTCAACCCCTCTTCATTGACACTGCGATTCATGTGAATGGCTAAATTGGGTATTCGCAGGAGTGGTTGATCGAAACGGACACGTTTATGGGCTATGTGACCTTGCCCATCGTGATAACTGACACGCCCTGCCAAACTGAGGTCCCGGTCGGTAAACGTTGCTAGAATCGGTCCCCCATAGATTTCAACACCAAACTGAGCAAATCCATGGTTTACCTGAGCACCATTAGGCCGTATCCGCAAACCAGGTGAATCAGTATGCGCACCCACAATTTTATATCCAGATTCTGAAAGCGGTTTTTGCCCCACCACGAATACAATAATCGAAGAATCATCGCGTATCACATAATAGCGCCCTCCAACTTGTAAGGACCACTTATCTATTTCATCCAGTCGACTAAATCGTTTTTTTTGGAGTTCAGC
The DNA here is from genome assembly GCA_964537855.1 of uncultured Nitrosomonas sp. Lineage (GTDB taxonomy): Bacteria > Pseudomonadota > Gammaproteobacteria > Burkholderiales > Nitrosomonadaceae > Nitrosomonas. The sequence continues at coordinate 379 of CAZIDT010000068.1, read as the reverse complement.
TTCAATCGTTGCAACGGCGTGCCATGGAGTAGGACTCTCATCGATAAAATTCAGCAGCCATTGAGATGGTTGGTGTGCTATTTCCATTTTTCCCAATCAGATAATTTGACTTTGTATTGGTTGCCCAAATAAGAATTACTCATATCGATAATATTAACGATCAATAGAGTAGGTAAGTATCTAGCGTGCGGATATCCAGTTATTTTCACGCAATTCTGAAATACATTCTAGCTGAACTAGTCGAATTGTACAGTTAAGTGCTTAACTGCTAGTCGCTAAGTAATTTTCTGGTATTAAATGATCACAGCGATTTTTGACTAAAGCGCTTAAAAAATAGCTGCTTTACATATTCTGAGGCGATTACGTAGAGCACTGTAAT
>CAZIDT010000067.1:0-7006 GCA_964537855.1 uncultured Nitrosomonas sp. | reverse complement strand
GTGATCTTTCCCTGAATCGTTTCGTGAACCGTGTGAACCCGGCGAGACGCCCGGAACGCCGACTCCAGCGTCCCGAACAGCATCGCGTCGACCGCCTTGAACGTTCTGACACCGCGGCCGTGGGGGTCGGTGCGGTATTTCGAGTGATCCATTGGATTATTATCATTATTAACAAAATCCCAACCCACGATATCATCGATATAGCCGTTTGAGTCAAAATCATTACCATCCTCCCAGCGTGAGTCAGCTAGTAAATCACCGGCATCAATACGGCCGTTATTATTTAAATCACTGACATAGGTAACATTCGCTGCATGATTCAAATCGACAAAGCTAATCGTTCCATCCGCATCCACGTCTGTAAGTGATCCACGAAGTGTAGTATTGATCTCCTTTTGGTTAATCCAAATATTTTGGAAAAGATCCGGATGGGTATAATCAATACCGGTATCAATCACGCCAAGAACGGTCTTGGTAGTACCGATAAAACCTGTATTCCAAGCTTCACTGGCTTGGCTTCCATAGATATTGGTGAGCGTTGATAGGTCACCATACATACCCCATAGATTACCGTTTGTGTAATAGGTATCATCACTCGTTGACTCGATCTTAACGACCGAGTTTTGCTCAACAAATTTAACATTTGAATGGTTACTCAGTGAATTTAAAATAAAATCAAGCTGAGACGGGTCTTTAGCTTTTGCCAATACTAAATTAGGATTAGTTGGCGTGGTTGCTTTTATGAACTCAGCGTTATTTTGTTCAAGTAAGAAAACCTGCTCAGTCAATGTAATTTCAGGGGAGAATTGAATTAGAAATTCTCCGGCCATCATTTCATCTTTTTCACTAAACATAATGTCTGTACACCTCTCAGTAGAAAGATCTGATTTTGATGATGCTACGGTTAAGTAATGCTTGTTTCTAAAATGGTGTGCCGCCAAAATTACACTTTTGGTGGTTATCGCAATCGTGATTGCTTGAGAAAAGGGGAGAAACATGTAACGGTATAAAAACCAATACCTTAATAAAGGCCAGAAAAATGAAGCTTCTTATTGATTGATAGCTATAACCCTATATTCTTATCAGTTTCTGCTGAGCCATGAAACATTATTAAATTTGCTTCAATGTTTAGTAAAATCTGACTGTCTCTTTAGGTAGCGAGTAATGCATTAGCGCAATACCTAACTATTCAATCTTCACGGAATAAATACTATGAATGGAATTAAAAAATACTACTTGGTATTAATGAGCTTAATTCTTGTAAGTCACCCAACTGTTGCCTCAACTTCGGATTGTGCACAATACTCAACATCCGCAATTTACATTGCCTCAACCGGTCTCGTCTGTTTGCAGCAAGTAAAAGTAACTGATCAAAGTAGCACTCATCTCTACGAAGCTTCTCTACAATGGCTTGGATCTGATAATCCCAACCAGTTCAGCTTGGTTCATGCAGAGTTAGATACCTCGCCCGAGCGATTGAACAACTCTTCTTTCTCAGCTGAGAATGGCATCCTAGTAATCCCTAAAGTAGACATTCCTGGCCAATTCGGCACTGAACGCTATTCAGTCAACTTAGCACTAGCTCCTAATAGCGATTCATATCTATTTAATCTAGGCTCTATATCGGTTTATATTAATCCAGATTATGTTCCAAGAGTCACTTGGAAGCCCTATGGAATGCTTAACTCTAACGAACGGCGCGCTGTTGATGCGTTGGGCAAATCGCTTCCTTATGCGAAACTTTCGGATGCAATCTATGATTTTGATAACACACCCATTGATCAATGGGATTTGGTTGATAAAATTAGTCGGAGTTCTGGAATGCAAGCTGGTATCTATCAGCATCGTGAAACCTATGAATTAGTTCTAGCCTACCGTGGCACTGAATCCTGTGATTTCCCGTGTAGCTTGGATGAGACAACAGAATATTTACGGGATTTAGCTACTGATACGGCACTTACATTTGGATTCGATGATGCACAATTCAAACACGCTATAAATTATGCTAGAGATGTTGTAAATCGATACCCGAATCAAAAAATTACAGTAACAGGACACTCATTAGGTGGCGGTTTAGCGCAAGCAGTTGGGGCCGTATTAGGATTAAAAACATTTGCATTTAACTCAGCACCCGTTCCAGATGATTTTTTTGATGATAATCCAGTAACGCTTTCAAAATCAGAGTTAAATGAGTTGATTTATGTTTTAGCAGATATCCATGACCCTGTTTCCAATACTGACGAAACAGGTAAGTTTTATATCAATTCATCGCATGCAGCACCTTTAATCCAATTTGATTTTGACTTAAAAGAAATAACACCTAACCGTCTTGCAGAATTAGACAAACTGAGATTCAATCGGCACGGAATAACTAAATTTTTTGATAATGCCAGCAATTTGATGACAATCTATGCTGGTGGATGGTAAGGCTAAGTAGCCCTTTACAATATTGTCAGATGTCGTTGCTTGGCATGATGTCTCTCTTTAGTAAGTTAGTTGTTTAGTGCCTCAATTTTAACTATAAACCGATGAACATAGAGAGTAGGCATACACCCATGATGCAGCAGTATCATCGCATCAAAGCACAACATAGAGACAAGTTATTGTTCTACCGCATGGGTGATTTTTACGAATTATTTTACGAAGATGCAGAGAAAGCGGCAAAGCTTCTAGATATTACATTAACACAACGTGGAATGTCCGCAGGAGAAGCGGTAAAAATGGCAGGCGTTCCCTATCATGCTGCAGAACACTACCTCGCCAAATTAGTTAAGCTAGGTGAATCCATCGCGATTTGTGAACAAATTGGCGACCCTACAACCAGTAAAGGGCCTGTCGCACGCGAAGTAACCCGAATTATTACACCAGGTACACTAACGGATGCAGCATTACTCGATGGCAAATCTGATAGTATCCTGGCGGCCCTGACACTTCACAAATCCACGCTAGGTCTTGCATGGCTTAATCTAGCTGCGGGTCAATTCTGTGTTCTCGAAACAACACGAGATAATTTGCTCAGTGAAATAGAGCGTATACAACCTGCTGAGATACTGGTTTCAGAATCATTCGAGATTACATCTGATCTCAAAGAATATGGCGTACTCAGACAGCTCTCATCAGACCAATTTGATTTTGATAACGCTGTACGAAATTTAACGAAGCTATTTCAAACCCACGATCTCTCGGGGTTTGGCTGTGATCAGTTGCATGTAGCACTTCAAGCAGCTGGTGCACTTTATCATTATCTATATCTTACCCAAGGGAATAGTCTCACGCATATCAAAGGTTTGAAGGTAGAACAGGATAGCGCTTATATCCGTATGGATGCAGCAACACGCAAGAATCTTGAAATTTCAGAAACCTTAAGTGGGGGATCTTCCCCAACACTCATGTCATTATTGGATACTTGCGCCACCAATATGGGGAGTCGCCTACTTCGACATTGGCTTCACCACCCACTTAGAAACGATGCAATCATTAAAGATCGCTTGGAAAGCGTAGCTTTTCTTAAGAGTAATATAAAAAATGTGCCCTACTATATTAAGACCAGGCAATTTCTTAGACCACTCGCGGATATCGAGCGTATTGCTACCCGTATCGCACTTAAATCAGCAAGACCACGCGATCTTTCCAGTCTGCGTGATAGTTTAATTGCACTCCCACAAATTGCTGAAACTATTGCCAATCATTTCAATGCTCATCTCACCCAATTAGCAAACTCCCTGATCCCCGATGCAAATCTGACCAAGCTATTACAGCGATCATTACTAACTGAACCGGCACTATTATTAAGAGAGGGTGGTGTCATCGCTGATGGATTTGATGATGAGCTTGATGCGTTACGAATGCTTCATAGTAATTGTGGAGAGTTCTTACTACAGCTAGAAACGAGAGAAAAAACGCGAACGGGAATCCCTACACTTAAAGTTGAATACAATCGGGTACATGGTTTCTATATTGAGGTTACCCACACACATACTGATAAAATCCCAGCAGATTATCGCCGTAGGCAAACACTCAAGAATACTGAACGCTATATCACGCCTGAATTACAAGCCTTTGAGAGCAAAGCTTTGGCTGCTAAGGATAAAGCCCTTGCCAGAGAAAAGCAGTTATACGAAGCACTATTGGAACAACTAATTCCATTCATTGCCCACTTGCAGCAAATTGCCCGGAGCCTTGCTGAAATCGATGTTTTAAGCACTTTTGCCGAAAGAGCGGAAACGCTTAATTATACTGCTCCCAGCTTGACTAAAGAAGCAAACATTGCGATTCAGGGCGGGCGCCATCCTGTGGTAGAAACCCAGGTGGATCAATATATTGCAAATCACTTAAGTCTCGGGATATCGGGCAGTGATAAAAAAATGCTAATCATTACTGGCCCTAATATGGGTGGTAAATCAACCTATATGCGTCAAACAGCCCTCATTGTGCTATTAGCACATTGCGGTAGTTTTGTACCGGCAAGTTATGCGCGTATCGGCCCTATTGATCAAATTTTCACTCGAATCGGCGCTGCTGACGATTTAGCGGGAGGACGGTCGACATTCATGGTCGAAATGACTGAAATGGCGAATATTCTCAATTATGCAACACCCCAAAGTCTTGTATTGGTGGATGAGATAGGTCGGGGTACTTCTACATTTGATGGACTAGCACTTGCTTTTGCGATTGCTCGATACTTATTAAAAAAGAGCCAGAGCTACGCGCTATTTGCGACCCATTATTTTGAATTGACTAGCCTCGTTAACGAATCGGAACATATAGCCAATGTCCATTTAGGCGTAGTCGAATACCAAAATCGCATTGTATTCTTGCATACACTTAATGAAGGACCAGCAAGCCAAAGTTATGGTATCCATGTCGCAGAACTGGCAGGTGTCCCCAAACCGATCATCAGGGAAGCCAAGAAAATTTTAGCCCATTTAGAACGCGAGGCTAATAACCAAAACCTACAACCTGATCTCTTTTCAGCGATCAGTCAGGATGAAACAAGCGATTCAGTTCCCCCATCTCATCCTGTAATTAACCATTTAAATGCATTGAGACCCGATGAACTCAGCCCCCGAGAAGCATTAGCCGAGCTTTATAAGCTAAAATCATTTCTTGATGAAGATCATCAATGATGGTGCCCATGGGGGCCATGAACATGACCATGCGATATTTCCTCGAGAGTCGCTGCACGTACTTCCATAACTGAGCATTCGAATTTTAATGCAATGCCTGCGAGTGGATGGTTACCATCAACTACGACAACATCATCCGTGACATCGATTACCGTGTAAATTAGCTGATCCTCGGAATTATTTGCGCTACCCTCAAACTGCATTCCTTTCTGAACATTATCAGGAAAAACATTCCTGGGTTCTACTCGAACCAATTCGCCATCATATTCTCCAAATGTCTCTTCAGGTTCCATCAACAAAGATAAGTTATAACCAACTTCCTTGCCCTGTAAGGCTAACTCTACAGATGGAAACATACCGCCATACCCGCCATGCAAATAGCTCACAGGCGTACTTGATTCATCAATAACTTCCCCTTCCTGGTTGGTTAGTTTAAAAAAATGCAGCGATACCACGGTATCTTTATCGATAAGCATATTTTCCTCATCAGAGTTATTAAATAAATCATTCAAATGATTGGTTTCAACATAGCAGCAAATCCGCTATCGCTGATTTATGTGAAACAGTCTCCTTCTTAACCACGGCTCAATTTCAATCATCGAATCAAATCTTCGCTGAAACATTTACACGGGGAAAAGCTTCTGCGATGAATCTCACAGATGCCGTACTGCTGAATTGCCTCGAAGTGAGCTTTGGTAGGATAACCCTTATGTTGATTAAATCCATATACTGGATAGCGCTCATGAAGCTTTATCATCTCGGCATCACGTGCGGTCTTTGCTAAGATCGATGCTGCTGAAATCTCAGGAATCAAGCGATCCCCGTTTACAATAGTTCTTGTTTTGCAATTCAACTGAGGCGCCTGTTTTCCATCAACAAGCACGAGCTCTGGGATAATATTTAATTTCTCAACCGCCCGCCTCATAGCAAGCAGACTTGCTTGTAGAATATTGAGTCGATCGATCTCTTCGACCGACGCTATAGCAATCGACCACGCTTTAGCATGTTGTTTGATCAATAGCGCAAGTGACTGACGTTTCTTCTCACTGAGCAATTTAGAGTCGTTCAATCCCTGAATCGAACAATCAGCGCCCAATATAACACTCGCAGCATAGACTGGACCGGCCAGTGGACCTCTTCCAGCTTCATCAACACCACAGATCCAGGTTACTGCCTGCATCATTTTCTAACCAAAGCTGCTGCCAACTACTCAATTGCTCTAGCGGTACACATTAATTCTGCATCCGTTACTCGTTGACCATCCACATCAGCATGCGCTTGATACTTCCAGACACCTTTAATTTGCCTTGTGATTTCCACCGATAACATTAACTGATCACCAGCCATCACAGGCTTTTTAAAGCGAACTCCATCAATACCGACAAAGTAATAAACTTGATCCTTGTTAGTTTCCGCTTTCACCGATTTCAGTGTCAGTAATGCGGCAGCTTGCGCTAAGGCCTCAACGATCAATACACCAGGCATTACAGGGTAATGGGGAAAATGGCCCACAAAGTAAGGTTCATTAATTGACACGTTCTTAAGCGCTAGAATCCTTAGATTGGGCTCGTAATGAACAACGCGATCTACCAATATTAGAGGGTAGCGGTGCGGCAAATATTTTAGAATTTCATGGATATCCATCGTGGTATTCATTTTATTGTTTCCTTTGTTTTTTAGGCAATCTATTTAGTCGATTGCGTTGGAAGCGTCGCGTCTTGTTCAACAAGCACTTCAATTACTTGATTGGTAATATCAATGCGCTGACTTCGGTAAACTGAGTCCTGTAACTGCAAAATTAAATCATACCCCTCTTTCTCAGCAATTATTCTTATTGCGCTATTCACCCGCTCTAAGATCAAGCCATACTCTTCGTTTTG
>CAZIDT010000066.1:3341-7126 GCA_964537855.1 uncultured Nitrosomonas sp. | reverse complement strand
CATAATTCTAACATCTGACTGGTTAACCTTGAGCCCAACCGTGCAAAGGTCTCAGTCTTTTAAAAGTTTCTTTTAGTAAAAAAAATCGTCTATCAAGTCTTCTCTCAGCTTTGAGATCGTGCACTAACATGTGCACACTCATCTATCGATAAGGGATGCAGTCGCTGACTCAAAAAATAGATCGATTTTTCCGTCACGACGAAATCCATCGCAATATCATGCGGTTGAGGATAAGTTGTAGCAACTCGCTGTTGTTCAAACGCAATACCAATGGTTAAGGGGTGGGTAGGCATAGCAGCCAGTGTACGATCAAAGTAACCACTGCCATAACCCAAACGGTAACCCTGGTCGTCAAATCCCACCATAGGTATCACTACAGCGCTAATCAACACCTTTTCAGTATCGCGAGGAACTGATAAACCGTACCGATCCTTTTTAACAGGAACATCTGGCCACCATTTTCTGTAAATCAAGGGCTGACCTGGCTCAATGACTTCGGGAAGCGCCAAAGTGGTGCTACAGGCATTTAGATGTTCCATGACGGGCATTGGATCATATTCTCCTTTATAGGCCGAATAAAATCCGACTGTGCGTTGTTGCAGAATTGGGAAGCCTTGTATCAAAAAAGCAGTAATTGCCTGACTCCAGATAATCCGGTCACTGCAGCTTATTTGCATTCGTTGTGTGATAAGCGTTATGCGTTGCTGTTTTCTCCAATTCTGCCAATCGTTCATAGCGCTGGTCTAAAGGGTTATTGGTAGCGATTCCGCACGGTATTTCGACAAAATCTTTTTAATCGCAGTGGGTATCGCTAATCGAAACGCTTCATCGGTTGTAACCCAGCGTATCGGATTGCATTGGGGTTGCTGAACAATAGATTTAACTTGCAACCGTTGCGTATACATTTTGAGTTTAAAATGGGTGAACGTGTGATCAATCGGCGGTAATAGTGAATCAACACACACCGCGTCTATTCCTAGCATTTGTGTACAGTAGCTTTGATAATGATAGTTCTTGGTAGTCTCAGGTAAGCACCATAATTCTTTCCAGATACCTTGATTGACACGCTTTTCTAGCAATAGCTTGTTATGGTGCTGCAACAACAGAAAAACTGCTTCTTTGCTTGGTAAAACTTTAGATGGCTTGGGAGTAGGCAGGCTAGCTACTCGATTTTCTAGCAGTGCTACACAATGAGATTGTAAAGGGCATGCTGTGCAGCGTGGAAAAGTGCGTGTGCAGATCATAGCACCCAGATCCATGAGAGCTTGAGTATAAATTGGCATATTTTTTTGAGCATTGCTTTGCGGCAGGACTGCTTCGGCTATTCCCCAGAGCTGCTGTTGCGTAGCAGCTAGCCCAGAATAGCCATCAATACCAAAGTAACGCGCCAGCACACGTTTAACGTTACCATCAAGTATGGTGCAAGCCTCACCGTAGCAGAATGCCGCAATTGCGGCGGCAGTCGTTCGACCAATACCCGGTAATTTTTGTATTTCAGACGAATGAGTTGGAAATTTTCCTTGATACTGATCCACAATGACACACGCCGCTTTATGAAGATTACGTCCGCGTGTGTAATAGCCAAGGCCGCTCCACAAAGCTAATACATCATCCAAGTCCGCTTTGGCAAGCACTGCAATAGTAGGGAAAGTCTCTATGAAGCGCTGATAAAATGGAATAACCGTCTTTACTTGGGTCTGTTGCAACATAATTTCTGCAACCCATATCAAATAAGGGTTCTGGGTACCCTGCCACGGTAGGTTATGCCTCCCATGCTGCTGTTGCCAGCGAATAAGCAAATCCGCAAAATTAGACATATGCTGCAGATTAAAATAAGTAGTTGGCGAAATATTATTTGAGAGTAAACGCAACTTTGCTATAAGGTTTCTCCGCGTTGCTCGCAGATTCTAAGTGAGTTCCGAGCACAAAAACTCGGTCACTCGGTACGCCACCTTGCTCAACGATCCAATGAAACACCACGCCTGCCCTCTTCTCTGCCAACTCATTGAGCGCTTCATCGCTAACTTTGGTATTTGTCAGGATAAGTTGTTTCATTTCGTCTATTGGCAAGCTCTTGGTTAATCCAATCATGTTTTTAGGTTTTTCAAAATCAGAAGCTTTGTAAACGATTTCTAGATAGCGCCCGTATTCAGAGTCATCCAGCTTGATTTCATCGAGTAAATCCACTGATTGACCTTTGTCAACGGTTTCGGAAAGCTTCTGTGTTTTGACTTTACGATCAAGCAGTACCTGCTTAAGTATTTCATAATCGTTGAGGGGATCTGCATATCCCGTGATTTCAAGTTTGAGTTCAGGCCTATCGATTAGAGCGTCGGCTAATGTTTGAAGGTGGTTTATTGCTTCGGGCTCAAGCGTGGCATAACCTGGAAGGAAAGTAATTTCTGCTAATTCCTCTCCATCCCCTAGAAAAGAACCTAACAAAGCGAAGGGTGCCGTCAATGCTTTCGATATCAAATTGACAAAAGCTTCCCAAACCACTCCGCTGATACTAAATTGAGGATCATTGATTGAGCCACTGACTGGAAAGTGCAAATTGATTTCTCCTTTGCGATTCTTTAATAAAGATATTGCTAAATCTAGCGGCAGTGAGACTGCATCAGGGCTATCTACTTTCTCACCAATTTTTAGCTGATCGAGAAATATTTTATTTTCAGCAGTTAATTGGCCTTGCTGAATTTGATAATTGACATCAACCGAAAGTTTGCCTTTTTCAATAAGATACCCAATGTATTTGCCCGAATAAGGACTGAAGGTTGGCAAATCGATTCCTTTTATCGTTGTCGCGATATCAAAGGAAAGCTGTTCGCTGAAAGGATCTATAGTTCCTGAAATTTGTAGTGGTGCTGATTTATCGATCGTTCCGCGAATATCGATTTTCCCAGTTTTCCCAGGATGGAGCGGACCAATCTGGCCTTTAAGTTCAGTAAGATTTGCTCGGTAATTAGGTTTAATGAATTGGTCGGTAAAGTTGATATGCGTATTTTTTAAGGAGACTCTATCGATTTTGATCGGTAAAGGCGCCTTGTTAATAGGAGTGCTCTGCGCTTCCTTCTGGTTTGGTGCATTAGCGACTGTCACCGACTCAGACGCTGCCGGATTCGTCTCGGTTTTATTTGCATTGGCCAGATCGTGCAGGTTAATCTCTCCATTTGCTAAAAGAATCACACGCGCAAAAAAATCGGTTAAATCAACAGCAGCAATTCCAATTTGCAAGGGTTCATTGATAAATTGAATACCCGCCACATCGATACTTTTCCAATGTAGCTGCTCAGCAAGTTTGATTTTATCGAGTACATTAAAATTGGCGAGCTGCGCTTTACCTTGCAAAGCAATTTTTAGTGGTTCCCCACCGGCTTTAACATCACCTTGAAACGAAAAGTTACCTTTCGAAAGTAGGATATTGAGCTGATTACCGAACCAACCTTGCAATGGAACCAGATCGACTTGCTTTAGGTCAAGCACGAGATTGGCCGCGAGCGGTGCCCAAGCAAGCGTCCCTTTTGTTTCAATACTACCCTGTTGATTAACTAGAGCCTGAAGTGATAACTCAACCGGTTGAGTCCCGCTTAAGTCGATATTGCGCACCGTGAGATTGAGCGGATTGATATGCATCGGCACAACCTTGGATACTGTGTAATCTTCAAACGTGATGGTGCCATCGCTCAATTTGATCTGATCAATATGAATAGCCCACGGTTGGTCTGTTTCTACAGATGCTGGAATAGATTCATTCGAGGTTTTATCAGCTATTTTTGCCGTGTCAG
>CAZIDT010000066.1:0-3241 GCA_964537855.1 uncultured Nitrosomonas sp. | reverse complement strand
CTGTGGTTTATGCTCAGGCAATGGAATGGTTGTTGTAACTGATCGAGCCACGAAACTCTGCTCACGCGTTTGTGTTTGAACCAAAGACATTACGCGACTATCTGGTTTTTTATCTGGAATCGGGATGGTCAATGATGAAACATTACGCTGGATCGTTTTACTTACCTGCTTTGCTTCGTCAATTTGCAGTTGTGTTTCGTTGGAAGATGCAGTTATAGTGAGCATGCGGTGTAATTCCAGCTGACCGTCGGGTTGTCGTTTGATTAGCCCATTGATTCCATCTAACAATATTGCACCAAGATCGATTCTGCGCTGCGCGCGCTCGATTGTGATGGTATCTAGCTCAATTCTTGGTAAAGATAATAAAGCTTGCTTTTCTCCGCTTGGCGTTATTGCAATGGACTCAAAAGTAGCCCCAACTTTTACAGGTTTTGTTTCATTGAATGATACTTCATTCAATTGAAGGTCGAAGCGCTTAGTTCCCAACACATAAGGCATCTCAACTGTTCTATTCTCAATCTGTAGCCCTTTAAGCGTGATTTGACCAGAAAGATCGATATTGGGTGATTCATCGATCATATGAGTGAAGCTAACTAATAAATCGCTATCAAATTTTCCAGAAAGTAATCTGATTCCCAGCGGAATCGGCGAATATTCATCGATATTCGTCAAATCAATGTTATCGAGTTTGAGTGCAAGTGTTGCTTCTTGCTTATCCGAGAAGGGCAGTACTTTGCCAGATAAGGTAAAAGGTGCGCCATTGATTTTGGCGCTAAGATTTGGTTCTACCCAATTTGTCAGAACATTTCTAAAATTGGCAATGAATGGAATACTTAGATTAATCTCAGCAATGTGCTGCTGACTATTTTTTATTTGATCGGTAAATGCGATCTCACCGCTTTGGATGTTGATATTATTGATCGAAAATAATGTTGGCTTTTTTTGCTCCTCTATCTTTTCCTCAGAAGCTCCTCCAAATTTCTCGATTAAATCCGAGAAATTAAACCGGTTTTTATCCTCCCTCGTGATATATATTTTCGGGGTAGTTAATGAAATCGTTGTAACAACTGGTGCTAGATGAATTAACGATTCAGCGCTCAAATCTACATACAATTGATCAAATGAGAAAAAAGTAGCTTGATCACTCGCAGTCGATTTCTCCCCAATTCGAAAACCTCGCACCATGATTTCCAGGGTAAAAGGCTTAATATCGATCGATTGGACTGTAACGGGTCGTGCGAGTGTTTCTGATAAAACAAGTTCGAGCTTGTTTTTCGCAAATCCAGGCAACCAGAAATAACCCAGCACTCCGAAGAGCGCTACGATCGAGAAAATAACGCCTAAACTGATCGTGAAATGCTTACGTGTCAGGAAGCGTTTTTTTGTGGGGGATGATGGATCTGTTTCCATAGAAATCACCCATTACCTCCATTCCATTTTTTACCGGGACACATAACTAGCCGCTTGAAAGCGGCTAGCTTAAATGCTTTAGTTACTGAAAACCCACAAGTTCAACATCGAAAACAAGCGTTGCATGCGGTGGAATCACATTACCAGCACCTTGCGCTCCATAAGCCATACTAGATGGAATAATTAGGGTTCGCTGACCACCTACTTTCATGCCTAGCACACCTTGATCCCAGCCTTTGATAACTCGGCCTGCACCAAGCATAAATGTGAAAGGCTCTTTGCGATCATAAGAGCTATCAAATTTTTTGCCTTTTTTGTCTGGCGCACTTTCATCATAGAGCCAACCGCTGTAATGAACCTTGACTTCTTTACCGACGACAGCTTCTTCCCCGTTACCAACCGTAGTATCAATTTTCTGCAACGCACTTACACCAGAAGCTGCGCTATGCGCTTCTGCTGCATGTTCTTTATAGGCAAGTGCTGAAAAAGAAAATATCATACTCACGATCACAATGAGACAACTCAATAATTTATTCCTTAACATAAATACTCCAATATAATCAGTCTGGTTACTACGAATAATTAATTCATTACTGAATCCTCAGTTATTATAATACTGGTTGAGGGATCGCAGCGCGTCTTCACAGTTAAGTTCTCATTCGTGGTGATTGGCAACCGCAATCCAACTTAATGGATTAGGCAAGAACGTATCAAAACCGCAACACTTCAGATCTATATCGTTCCAGACAGAGCGGTGATTCTCAAAGGGATTTGCAGGAACATCTTGCTCCATAAATTCCTTAGGCGTACTAATGAGCGATGAACGCTTCGCAATACGCCGACACTCTGCTAAAAAACGAAAACCTTGCTCCTTATGGAAATGCTCTAAGATATCGACTGCAAGCACTAAATCGTAGCTATTGCTGGCAAGCGTTGGAAGCAACTCAAGCGCATCGCCAATTAGAATACGATTGTAGGCATAATCATGAACCGGCGTGAGATAACCTGCATAACCTTCGATACCATCAATTTTAATTTTCCACTGACTTTTATCGCGCAATCGTGCTTTCTCACCATTGATTTCAAAGAGATTAATATTTTCCAGATTAGTGCGCAGTAAAAAACCATATTGCCCCATGCCAACCCCGACATCTAGAATTGATAGTGGTTTTTGTTGTTCGGCATAGCCAATAATGGTGCTAAGTTGATTACTAAAACTAAATGGCATTGTTTCTCCTGTATCAGTTAAAAAATAAGCAAGAACGATTATCAGCCTGGCTTAACTTCGGTTAATCGTTTGATTAAGTACCACCGGATAACCGTATACTTTTCAAGTTTTGTACAGCCATAGGAGAAGAAAAGTGAATCAACAGTTAAATAGTAAACAGATCAACACGGACGAGAATATCATATCAGGCTGGAATGGTTGGTTCATGTTGATGATACTGCTGATCATGTTTCTGTTCGGTTTATTACTCACGATAACACCAGGTGGTTTCTTCAAATTACTAGGTGGAGGCATGTTAATTGGGTTGGCCTTATTTGGATGTAAAGGCTTATTTACATTAGAGCCCAATCAAGCAGCCGTAATGGTTTTTTTTGGTAACTATGCTGGAACTGTCAATGAAAGTGGGTTTTTCTGGGTCAATCCATTTTATCATAGAACTCGGGTATCGCTCAGGATTAATAATTGGAATACACCCGTTCTCAAAGTCAATGACGAACGAGGTAGTCCAATTGAGATCGCAGCCGTCATTGCATGGCGTGTTCAAGATACTGCCCGGGCTGTTTTTGATGTCGCGAGCACTTTCAATTATCTGCAAATCCACAG
>CAZIDT010000065.1:0-7178 GCA_964537855.1 uncultured Nitrosomonas sp. | reverse complement strand
TTCTCTGTTGCAGAATCTGGAATAACAATTCCTGAAGCTGTCTTGCGTTCTTCTTTTAGTTGCTTGACAATAACATGATTATGTAAGGGGTGAATATTCATAGTTGATTCTCCTAATAATGATTTAAAGACATGAACATACTTTAAACTAACTAACCTCAATCAAAACCCAATCTGGTTCTGTAGCAATGATTTGCTATGATATTATTAGCACTCGATACTAACGAGTGCTAATAATATGATCTATTCTCTGGAATTTCAAGTCAATGAAAGATAAAAATTTATCGATACGCAGCTTTAGACATATCTGGCATCCATGCACTCAGATGAAACACCATGAAACTTATCCTCTTGTGCCCATCGAAAAAGGCCATGGAATCTGGCTCTATGATACGAATGGTAAACGCTATATGGACGCAATCAGTTCTTGGTGGGTCAATCTTTTTGGACACTGCCACCCTTACATCAATGATGCTTTGATTGATCAATTAAATAAAATTGAACATGTCATGTTCGCTGGTTTTACTCACGAACCGGCCGTTGCGTTAGCAGAAAGATTGACTGAGATTACACCAGGTAACTTGGATCATTGCTTTTTTGCGAGTGATGGTTCTTCGGCTACTGAAATTGCATTAAAGATGAGCTTTCATTATTGGCAATTATATGGACATACTAATAAAGTTAACTTCATTAGCTTGAAAAACGGTTATCACGGAGAAACACTCGGGTCATTATCTGTCACCGAAATTCCATTCTTTAAACAAACCTATACACCACTTCTACGCGGTACGGTACACATGCCTTCGCCCGATTGGCGAAATATTACTGGCAATGAAACGCACCTAGAATTCGCATTAAAAGCAGCTTCTGAATTAGAGACTTTTCTTTCCACACACCATACGCAAATTGCAGCATTTATTCTTGAGCCCATCATTCAGGCTGCTGGTGGAATGGGCATGTATCATCCCATCTATTTACAACGCGCCAGAGCGATTTGTGATAAATATCAAGTTCATCTAATCGCCGACGAGATTGCAGTCGGATTTGGTCGTACTGGAAAAATGTTTGCGTGCCAGCATGCTGACATTGTTCCAGATTTATTATGTTTAGCGAAAGGATTAACAGGGGGCTACCTCCCACTTTCAGTCGTCATGACAACTGACTCAATATACCAAGCTTTTTATCAAGACGAATTTTCTAAAGCTTTTGTACACTCTCACTCTCATACTGGAAATGCCTTGGCTTGCCGAGCGTCCCTTGCATCACTCGACTTAATTGAGCAATACAACGTAATTGAATCGAATCAGGCCAAAATTGATTACCTCAATCAGCTTGCATCACCCCTGCAATCTCACCCAAAAGTAAAAAACTTCCGAAATTGTGGCATGATCTGGGCTTTTGAAGTTGAAACGGATGATCCCAAGTTCTCAAATCATTTTTTTCAGAAAGCGCTCGAAAAACAGCTACTCCTTCGCCCACTTGGAAATACCGTGTACTTTATGCCACCATATATTATTAATGAGCATGAGATTGAGCATTTGGTAAACAATGTTCTACAAATTATCAATTTACAGTAGCAAAAATAGGAAATACCTTGGCACAACTTACTTTCTTAGGTGGCACCAATGAGGTAACTGGTTCATGTTATCTCGTAGAAACGGACGAAACTCGATTTCTAGTTGATTGCGGAATGTTTCAAGGAGGAAGTGAAGCAGAAATTAAAAATAGATCCGCATTTAACTTCAATCCTGAAACAATTGATTTCGTTTTGCTCACCCATGCTCATATTGATCATTCTGGATTATTGCCGAGATTAAGTGCCCGTGGTTATAAAGGACCCGTCTATACCACTGGAGCCACGACTGACCTACTTAAGGTTATGCTTAAAGATAGTGCCTATATTCAAGAAAAAGAAGCAGAGTGGAAAAATAAAATCCTACAAAGAAAACAACCTGTTTCTAAACATGAAAATGCACCTTTATACACGGTTACTCAAGCGGAAACCTTCCTTAAACAGTTACGTAGTGTAAATTATGATGAGAAAGTTTTTCCTCATCCAACGATACAATGCTGCTTTCGTGATGCAGGTCATATCTTAGGGTCTGCTATTGTTGAAGTCTGGATAAACGCAAGATCAAAGCATAAAAAGTTAGTCTTCTCGGGAGATATTGGGCAACCAGGACATCCCATTGTCCAAGACCCCACCCCTATCGATCAGGCCGACGTTCTACTCGTCGAGTCAACCTATGGCAACCGACTTCACCGATCGATGTCGGATACCATCGAAGAGCTTATCCATGCCGTTAATGATACGCTATCGAGAAAAGGCGGTAACATTATCGTCCCCGCTTTTTCTGTCGGAAGAACTCAAGAACTCCTCTTCTTGCTCATTGATTTACATCGTCAAAATAAACTTGGGAAAATGGATATCTATGTCGATTCACCAATGGCTAAAGCTGCCACGGATATTACGCTTCGACATAGTCAATTACTCGATAAAGAAGCACATGAAACGCTGCAGTGGTTCAATAAGGAAGGCAACCCACTAAAAATTAACTTCACTGAAAATGTTGAAGACTCCATTGCACTCAATGCGATTGATCATGGGGCTATTATCATTTCAGCCAGCGGCATGTGTGATGCTGGACGTATTAAATATCACCTCAAATATAATCTTCCCAGATCTGAATGCACCATACTCATCACTGGCTTTCAAGCAGCTGGAACACTTGGGCGGAGACTAGTCGATGGTGCTAAAATTGTACGGATTTTTGGTCAAGAAATTGTTGTTCGCTCAGATATCTACACCATTGGTGGACTTTCAGCTCATGCCGACCAAGCAGGAATTCTAAACTGGCTCAAAGCATTTAAGGTACCACCTAGCAATACCTATATCGTTCATGGCGAACCGAGCAATACTGCTGCCTTAGCTGATGTCATCAAACAACAACTTAACTGGCCAGTTAGTATTCCAGAAAGATTCACCACAGTAACGCTTTGATTTTGCCTGGATGAAAAAACTTACTTTTCCCCTAACTTATATTTCTTTATCGCAAGCTGTGCGATCTGTCGCCCCATATTGGAACCCACTTCTCCTGAATTACGATAATGCACGCCATCATAAATCCTTGCGTTTATCACCTCCTGCATAAAATCGTGCACATTACGCCAACTTCTTGTCGCATTATTCGCTGCTTTGCTCACTGTTGTTAATATTGGGGACGGCTCATTCCCAATTTCAGCTTCCAGTACGGTTCCAACTGCAGCAGAAACGATACAATGCGCACACGGATACTCTGGATGCATTGGAGTATTAATAAATGGTCGCCAACTAGGATCTCGCTCCGTAGCCTCATTCCCATCAATATCACCGTTCCGAATTGCAGTCACTGGTCTCCAGAATCCATAGTGATATTTGGCATCAAAAACAGCAATGAGCCCATCATCAGAAGCTTGAGTGACGGCAGCAAATAAACGCGCATTTTGCGTAATTTCCCTTCCAGGCTGCGTTGCTACGGCACGAACAATTCCGTGATAAATAGGGGGCATAACTTCCTCCCAAAAACGCGCAATCTCGGTTTGCTCACTCGTCCGTACTTGGCTATCAAAACGACCGAGGGATTTTACTTCATTATAATCCCGGGCCCAGATATCGCTTCCTAGCTCGGGTGGGGGGGCAGGTCTAAATTGTGCTGGATTTGTCATGAGCCAAGGGGCTCGCTTCACCCACTGCGGTGCCTCCGGAATAACGGTGGGCACATATATGCCTGCACTGGTGTAAGGTCGATAGGTTTCTTTATCAGCAGCACCATCTTGAGTACGTTTCGCTAATATCGCTTGTGCTACTTTTGCACCCACTTCGATACCCGCTCTTTTTGCTGCGCCTTCACCGATCGCAGAAATGGCGGTTTGAAATGTTTTTTCAATTAGCGTTTGCTGGTTAGGAACTAGCTGCAACAACGTAACCCGGTTTGCTTCTGCAACCGCAGCTTCAATCGACGCATCTGACTTAGGTGGTAGCGATTCAATATCACTTGCAGAATAACGACGTGTAATCGTATTGACTGCCTCGTAAACAGCTGTTTGGACTATCGCTAACGCCCTTTCAGCGGGTAATGGGCCAATATCAGCATTCACAACGATATCACCAGCCCATTTGTTCCAATCGGTCACGGCATCAGCTCTAGACATAGGAATCGGTAATACTAAGCTAATAAGAATCAACCACAGAAATCGATCTCTTCCCCCAACATTCTTCATCAGAATACCCCTAAAAGTAGATTCATCAAACCAAGGCTCCTAATATAACTTTTCATTGCACCAATTTAATTGATAATCATCAAATCTTAGTCAAAATAGGTTAAAAGTAGTTGTAACTGATTTAAATAAAGATTGTTACCAAATCAGCTTAGCAATTAAAGATATCCTATATCCCAGTAGGTAATCAATCTTGGAGCCAATTCTTACCAATTAGGAAATCAGTATAAAGTTTTGACTCTGAACTCCCAGCTTGGGGTGACCAGTTATAGCGCCATTTCACAATGGGAGGCAGTGACATCAGGATGGATTCAGTGCGCCCTCCTGTTTGCAATCCAAATAAAGTACCGCGATCCCAAACCAAGTTAAATTCCACATAACGACCACGTCGATAAGCTTGGAAATCCCGCTCTCTTTCACCATAAGGTGTATTTAAACGTTTCTCCAGAATTGGGGCATATGCAGGTAAAAAATAATCCCCTACTCGCTGAGTTAACTTAAAGCATGTTGAAAAATCAGGTTGGTTGAAATCATCAAAGAACACACCTCCTATTCCCCTTGGTTCCTTCCGATGTTTAAGAAAGAAATATTCGTCACACCATTTCTTAAAACGGGGATAGTAATCAGGCCCAATGGGATCTAGTGCTGTTTTACACGTTTGGTGAAAATGAATCGCATCCTCCTCAAAACCATAATAAGGTGTTAAATCCATTCCCCCACCAAACCACCAAACCGAATCAGCTCCTTCCTTCTTCGCTTCAAAAAAACGTACATTCATGTGCACAGTAGGCGCATACGGATTGCGTGGGTGCAACACGAGTGACACTCCTGCTGCTTCAAAAGAACGACCTGCTAACTCGGGTCGTGCTGCTGTCGCAGAAGCAGGTAGGCCATGGCCAAAAACATACGAAAAATTAACACCACCTCGCTCTAATACATTACCTTCCTCAATAACGCAGCTAAGCCCTCCGCCACCATCAGGCCTTTCCCACCCATCACGTTGAAATGACTTGCCATCAATTGCTTCTAGGCCTGCGACAATTCTATTCTGCAAATCAGCCAGATACGCTTTGACCTCAACCATATTCATTCTCTATTCCCCCTCAATCTGTTTCACTGCGTTAGTTAATTTATCAAGTATTCTCAGGCAATTCTAACCCCAGCTCGAAAGCTAGGGAAGAAATTTGGTTGCTATGTTAGACTTGCTTTACTTATTTCATAAATAAAAGGTATGTCAGGTAATACATTAGGAAAATTATTTTGTGTCACGTCGTTTGGTGAATCACATGGCCCCGCAATCGGTTGTGTAATAGACGGCTGCCCGCCTGGACTCGAGCTATCTGAGGCAGATATCCAACATGAGCTCGATCGACGCAAACCAGGAACATCGCGACATGTTACACAGCGCCGTGAAGCAGATATTGTTGAGATTCTCTCGGGTGTGTTTGAAGGAAAAACAACGGGAACACCAATTGGCTTGTTGATTCGAAATGAGGACCAGCGCAGTAAAGACTATAGCAAAATTATGGATACTTTCCGTCCAGGGCACGCTGATTATGTTTACTGGCAAAAATATGGTATTCGCGATTATCGAGGTGGCGGCCGGGCTTCTGCCCGAGAGACTGCAGTACGAGTTGCAGCGGGTGCAGTAGCCAAAAAATGGCTGAATAAAACTTATGGCACCATCATTCGGGGATGTTTAACTCAGCTAGGACCGATAAGTATTCCGTTTAAGGAATGGAACGATGTCAATCAAAATCCTTTTTTTGTTCCAGATAATAGCTTTGTGCCCCAACTTGAAAATTATATGGATAGCTTGCGAAAATCAGGTGACTCGGTAGGCGCTAAAATCAGTATTGTTGCTGATGGTATTCCGGTTGGCTGGGGTGAACCCGTTTATGATCGACTTGATGCAGAAATTGCCTATGCAATGATGAACATTAATGCAGTCAAAGGCGTTGAGATTGGCTCTGGATTTGCATGCGTTTCTCAGAAAGGGACTGAACACTCTGATGAAATGACACCAGATGGCTTTTTAACTAACAATGCTGGCGGTATTCTAGGAGGAATTTCGACAGGCCAACCGATAACGGTCAATATCGCGATTAAACCAACTTCAAGTATTCGGCTAGGAAGAAGATCTATCGACAAACACGGCAATCCAGTCATCGTTGAAACTCATGGACGGCATGATCCTTGTGTCGGGATTCGCGCAACGCCCATTGCGGAAGCGATGTTAGCGCTTGTTCTCATCGATCATGCCCTGCGTCATCGAGCGCAAAATGCTGATGTTCTTTGTACTACCCCTAAAATAGCTGGAAGTATTCAGAGCAGTTTGTTAACCCCTCTTTCACCACAAGAATTTAACCTCAATCATACCAATAATCCCGACCCCGATGAAGCATAAGCACTTTTAATGTACTATCTCTAGCAAAAGACAAAAACTTAGTTCTTCCATTTTCCTGCTCGAATAAGTTTGTTCTTGAGACCAGGTAAAGGAAAATTAAGTTCGTAGGCTTTTTCTGCGTGAAATCGCGCCTTGTCATAGTCTGCCTTATCAAAATAGAGCAACCCAAGGTTATAATGTGCTGTTGAATTATCAGATTTTAATTTAATAGCAATTTCTAATTGCTCCATTGCATCTTTGACTCTTCCGATTTTTGACAAATAACTGCCATAGATTGATCTTACCATACTATCTTTTGCCTGCCATCGAATAGCTCGATCAAAATAGCATTCAACAGGATATTTCATACCGGGAAGACGTCCAACAGTTCTTTCTCTAATCGCAAATTTTGCTAAAGAAGCAAGTGCTCGATGATGATTTGGAAAAGAATGCAAGGTATAAGAAAGATTCGATCCTACAGAAGCTAGTGGTCTTTCAGTTAATTTCTCAACCTCACGGTGAAAGTGCGCGTGCTC
>CAZIDT010000064.1:1521-7203 GCA_964537855.1 uncultured Nitrosomonas sp. | reverse complement strand
ATATCTATGTTATTGATCCTATGGGAAATTTAATGATGCGCTATCCTCGAGATGCGAATCCATCAAAAATGGTGAATGATATCAAGCTGTTATTAAAACTATCACATTTAGAACATTAATTAAATTGAATTGTATTTTAGGAGGGTAAGATAAGAATGAGCGTTAATACAAGTGTAAGCCAGTCGATTCTAGAAAGAGTACAGCAATTCTACCGACTAACAAAACCTCGGGTTGTTTCATTAATTGTTTTTACCGCCGTCATTGGAATGTTTCTGGCGGTTCCAGGCGCAGTCCCACTTGATACTTTAGTCCTTGGAACAGTTGGAATTGCTTTCGTCGCTGGTGCTGCAGCTGCTTTGAATTGCTTAGTTGAACAGAAATTTGATGCAGTTATGGCGAGAACAAAGGGAAGACCGTTGCCACAAGGTAAGGTAAGTGTTCCTGAGACTCTGTTTTTTCTTGGATTAATTGGTGGATTAGGATTATTTATTTTACATCAATGGATTAATCCATTGACTATGTGGTTGACTTTAGGAACTTTTGTTGGTTATGCAATTATTTATACGATTATCCTAAAACCACTTACCCCTCAAAATATTGTGATCGGTGGTGCATCAGGTGCTATGCCACCCATACTTGGTTGGGCTGCTGTGACAGGTGAAGTTACTGCTGATGCTTTATTGCTTTTTTTAATTATTTTTGCTTGGACACCACCTCATTTTTGGGCATTGGCTCTCTATCGTAAAACCGAATATGCGCAAATAGGTATGCCAATGCTACCGGTTACACATGGAGATAAATTTACTCGCCTTCATGTATTGCTCTACACTTTGATTTTATGTGTGGTAACAATTCTTCCATATGTATCACAGATGAGTGGACTGATTTATTTGGTCAGCACACTAATTTTAGATGCGATATTTTTATACTATGCTATAAAAATTTATACTAATTATAGTGATCAACTAGCACGTTCAGCATTCAAATTTTCAATTCTATATTTAGCATTATTATTTACTGCGTTGTTAATCGATCATTACTATTATTTCTAATCCGAAACATAAGTAAATTTATTGACAACCCTGCACAAGTTAGTATTCTTGTGTAGGGTTTTTTATTGATTAACAGGCAGACTAAGATTTAGGGGAATATTTTTTCTGGATTCAGAATATGATTAGGATCAAATAAGTTTTTGATACTTTTCATGATTGCAAGAGTTACCTCGTCAATCTCTTTAGGGATAAATGCTCGTTTTTCTCTACCAATACCATGTTCTCCCGACAAAGTACCATTTAGTGCTATCACTAAATCAAATATTTCTTCTAAGCAATTCTCGGCGCGTAAGCTTTCATCTAAATTATTGGGATCGATAAGCAGATTTACATGTATATTACCGTTTCCTGCATGTCCAAAATTAACATTTGCTATATCGAATTTAGAACAAATTTTGTCTAAATTATCCAAGAAATGGGGTAAGGCAATAACTGGGACTACAATATCTTCGTTAATTTTTTTGGGTGCAATATCGCGTAAAAGCGGTGATAAAGCTTTTCTCGCTTTCCATAAATTTTCTGGGTTAGTGGCATGTTCGATCGATAATAGGCCTTGGATATTGCAGCTTGATTGAATAGAGAGGATAGTTTCTGACAATTCATTTTCTGAACCATCTACTTCAATGATCAACATTGTGTTAGCATGGTCAGGAATTAATTCAGGGAATCGACTACGAATGAGGTTTAGTGAGTGTTTATCTAAAAATTCCAGTGCGCTAGGTGTCTGTGGAAGACTCATAATTGCAACAATAGCTTGAGCGCAGCTGGTTACATCATTGAAATAAGCAACTAACCCACTTTTACATTGAGGCAAAGGTGTTAATTTAAGCGTTGCCTCCGTAATCACAGCTAATGTTCCTTCTGATCCGATCAGAAGACGAGTCAAATCATAGCCAACCACTCCTTTGGTAGTATAGCATCCAGTTTTTAGGATCTGTCCCGAACCTGTTACAGCTTTTAATCCTAAAACATGATCGCGTGTAGTGCCATATTTTACTGCATGAGGACCTCCTGCACTTGTAGCAAGATTACCCCCTATACTTGAAAAACGGGCGCTTGATGGATCAGGAGGCCAGAATAAGCCAAATGGCTTTGCTGCATCTTGGATTGCTTGGTTTAATACACCTGGCTCAGAAACAATGACACGATTTCCAGCATCAATCTTAATAATTCTAACCATACGTTCCAGTGATAATGCAATCCCTCCTTTATCAGGAGTACTACCGCCAGTCGTTCCGGTTCCTCTTCCTCTTGGAGTAATCGGTATTTTATAGTGATTGCAGAGCAAAAGAATTTCAGCTACTTCTTCAGTTGTAGCGGGGAAAATAACTGCTTCAGGAGGAAAAATTTTTCGACTATTATCATATGCATATGTGTAGCATTCTACCGGGTCAGTATAGATACGGTCGGATGGAATAAGTTTATGTATTTTTGCAATTAACTCAGGTGGCAGCACTGAAAAAATTTGTAAGGAAGTCGCTTGGGAATATTAATTAAGGTACTCAAACACTTTTACAACTCGGGTTACGCCTGCGGTTGTACTTGCGATTTGAGAAGCATCTTCTCCTTCCTCTCGAGTTACTAACCCAAGTAAATAGACGACACTATTTTCTGTCACAACTTTGACATAATTAGCTCGGAATTTTCTTTCGCTGATAAAACGACCCTTTACTTTTGAAGTAATGATTGAATCATTTGTTCTGGATGATAGGGCACTATTTTCAGCTATTGTAATTTCATTGAAGACTTTACGAACATTATCAATACTTAATGCGAGTTTTTCAGCCTCATTTTTCATCGCATCATTAGGTGTTTCACCTGTAAGCAATACATTGCGATTGAAGCTGGTAACATTAATATGAACGTTGCCACCAAGTTGTTGAGTAATTCTTCGGTTTGCTTTTAATTCAATCGCTTCATCCTCGATAAAAATACCTGTACTTCGGCGATCTTCACTCATTAATGCGCCGGTACCAGCTCCTACGCCAATACCGGTTGCGACTAGTGGTACGCAACTAGAAAGTAAAAAAGTAGAAAGAAAAAAAAGTATGATGGAGATTAATAAATTCATTTTCATAAATTTAAAGCTTAGCTAAGCATTCACTTAAGTGTTTTCTGTTCGATTGATAAAATCAGCCTTATCTCATTATCCTTTGCTGCAATAATCTCTTCAAGTTAAATGAGATGGTTTCATTATAAGCAGGTAATGGTCTAAATTTCTAGATTATTCAGAAGAAATAACCTGGTAGGGTAAGTTCCCCGCAGATGCCGTTAGACCGTGATCTTGAACCTTTTGGTCCAAGGTGGCCGCAAACAGTTTGCATCAGGTTCATCTACGAAAGATGATCACAACAGCATTAATCGAGCTCGCAGCCAAATTTCAAGAATTGGTTCAAAGAGTATGAGCCCACACGAACACCGCAGGGAGAAGCGTCAAAAGCTAATTAGCTATGTTAATGATATAACCTAAACTACTTAAAACAATTCTACGCCTTAATTCATTCCTGTCAAAATTTTTAAAGTAAAAATAGGAACAAGAGAAAGTTCCTGGCATCAAACCCTAGAATGCTTACAACATCAAATCAGCATGTAGTGTAGAAATTATTCACTTATCTTGCTTAAGGTACACTGATACCCTTTACAGTAATTTTATTTAGATGTAATCAATTATTGGATTTTATTTTGAAATGAAAGAATACATAAAATGGTTCAACCAATTGAACATGAAGGATATCGCTCTCGTTGGCGGTAAAAATGCATCACTCGGGGAGATGTTCAGCCATTTAACCCGATTGGGCGTTAATGTGCCCGCAGGATTTGCAACGACTACTCGAGCTTATCAAGATTTTCTGGAAGCTAATAAACTTAGTGAACGTATCAATCACTTGCTGAATCAATTAGATGTTGATGATGTTTCAGCATTGGCCATTACCGGTAAAACCATTCGAGAGTGGCTGCTAGAAGCTATGTTGCCCGATCAGCTACTAGAAGCTATTTCAATTGCCTATGAGAAGCTTGAGAAAAGTTATGAAAATGAGGAAGTTTCATTTGCGGTGCGCTCATCTGCTACAGCTGAAGATCTTGTCGATGCCTCTTTTGCAGGCCAACAAGAAACACTGCTCAATGTAAGTGGGCTAGATCAAATTATTCAAGCAATCAAAATCGTATTTGCATCACTCTACAATGATCGGGCTATTGCATATCGTGTTCACCAAAATTTCCCGCATGATAAGGTTTATCTTTCAGCAGGCATCCAAAAAATGGTGCGCAGTGATTTGGGGGCAAGTGGTGTCATGTTTACTTTGGATACGGAATCGGGTTTCCAAGATGCGATTTTTATTACCTCTGCTTATGGACTCGGTGAAACAATCGTGCAGGGGATCGTCAATCCGGATGAGTTTTATGTTTATAAACAAGGACTGCGTTCTGGGAAATCTGCGATCCTGTCACGACGACTTGGTACTAAATTGATCGAGATGGTTTATGAGGATTCATCTAAACACGATACTTTTACCGTGACCCGTGATGTTGCTATCGAACGCCGCCAACGTTTCTCACTATCTGATCAGCAGGTAGCGCAATTAGCTCAGCAGGCCTTATTGATCGAACAGCATTACGGAAGACCCATGGATATCGAATGGGCGCTTGATGGGCTAGATGGTAAATTATATATCGTGCAAGCGCGACCCGAAACGGTTAAAAGTCGTGTTGCGACATCGCTGGAACGATACCAATTAACTCAAAAAGGAACGGTTCTAACGGAAGGCCGAGCGATTGGTCAAAAGATTGGTCAGGGGACAGCAAAAATTATCCTGAGTATTGATCAAATGCATGAAATTCAATCGGGTGATGTATTGATTACTGATATGACGGATCCGGATTGGGAACCTATCATGAAACGCGCAGCAGCGATTGTGACCAATCGTGGTGGAAGAACCTGCCACGCGGCTATTATTGCGAGGGAAATGGGCATCCCAGCTGTTGTGGGTTGTGGGGAGGCAACTTCTCAGATCAAACAGGGTAGCTCAGTTACGATTTCCTGTGCAGAAGGGGATACTGGTTATGTGTATGAAGGTTTATTGCCATTTGACCATTCAATCATGGATATGGGCCAACTACCGGAGTTACCCATCAAAATGATGATGAATGTAGGTAATCCTTCCCATGCATTTACTTTTTCGCAAATTCCCAATCAAGGTGTTGGGTTAGCACGCTTAGAGTTTATTATCAACAATATGATTGGTATTCACCCCAAAGCAGTACTGGAATTTGATCAACTACCAAGGCATTTGCAAGAGCTCATTGTGAGTCGTAGTGCAGGGTATGCAAATCCAGTTCAGTTTTATATTGAAAAATTGGTAGAAGGAATCGCGACACTGGCTGCTGCTTTTTACCCGAATCCAGTGATTGTTCGTACCTCTGATTTTAAATCAAATGAGTATGCGAATTTAATTGGTGGTGAGCGTTATGAGCCGAAAGAAGAGAATCCTATGATCGGTTTTCGAGGCGCATCGCGTTATATTTCGCAGCATTTCCAAGCATGTTTTGAACTAGAATGCCAGGCATTGCGCAAAGTTCGCGATGAGATGGGGTTAACCAATGTGGAAATCATGATTCCTTTTTGTCGCAC
>CAZIDT010000064.1:0-1421 GCA_964537855.1 uncultured Nitrosomonas sp. | reverse complement strand
ATTGATGCTTGCCGGACGCAAGGTAAGTATATCGGTATTTGTGGGCAAGGGCCCTCGGATTATCCTGATTTTGCTGCTTGGCTTAATGAGGTTGGTATCGGGAGTCTATCGCTAAATCCTGATTCGATTGTTGAAACATGGCTTTATCTGGCTAGCTTAACAAAACCAAATTAATTGTGCTTAAACAAAAGCGTACTGTATTTTTTCTTTCAGACCGCACGGGCATCACAGCTGAAACATTAGGCCATAGCTTGCTAACACAATTTGATGGCATCGAGTGGGTTAAGGTTAATATCCCATTTCTTGATGAAATCGATAAGATCAAAGGAGCTATCGATCAAATTAACCGAGTCGCAGAGAGTGAGGGGCTCCGCCCTTTAGTGTTTAGCACGTTGCTTAAACCTGAAATCTTGGAACAGATTCGACAGGCGAATTGTCGTGTCTATGATTTCTTTGAGATGTTTATAGGTCCAATTGAACAAGAATTAAATCAACCTTTTGCACGAATCGCTGGGCGTTCTCATGGACTTCAGCAGCACATGGCTTATTTCAAAAGAATCAATGCGATTAATTACGTTCTAGCACATGATGATGGGGTAAATCCTAAAAATTTTGCTCAAGCCGATATTATCTTGATCGGTGTATCACGAACGGGAAAAACACCAACCTGTCTCTATTTAGCCATGCAGTACGGAATCGCTGCTGCAAATTACCCATTGACCCAAGAGGATATGGGTTTGATGCAATTACCCAAGATATTGGAACCCGTTCAGAATAAATTATTTGGCCTAACTCTGAGTGCGACCCAACTTCATTTGATCA
Organism: uncultured Nitrosomonas sp.; assembly: GCA_964537855.1. Classification (GTDB taxonomy): domain Bacteria; phylum Pseudomonadota; class Gammaproteobacteria; order Burkholderiales; family Nitrosomonadaceae; genus Nitrosomonas. The sequence continues at coordinate 599 of CAZIDT010000064.1, read as the reverse complement.
GGCAAGAAAGACGCCCAAATAGTGAATATGCTTCACTTGCTCAATGTCAGCGCGAAATTCAGTGGCAACAATCATTATTTAAGCTAGTGGGCATCCCTTATCTTGATACGACTTCAATTTCAATTGAAGAAATCAGTACGATTATTCTCAATAAGCGCGGATTAAAAAGGCAACTTTATGGGTAAATGATTTGTTGATCAATATCATTTAGAATGCTGAAAGGAAAACACTGATACCGAAAGTATTAATTAGCATTAGAACCATAATTTTTATACCTTAAGCTTATAAGCTAGATCATGAATAAAGTCAGACCAATTCCCCGAGTGGGTTTTATATCGTTAGGATGTCCTAAAGCAACAGTCGATTCTGAACGAATTTTGACGCGTCTACGCGCTGAAGGTTATTTAATCTCCCCGAGTTACCAAGATTCTGACTTAGTGGTTGTTAATACTTGTGGATTTATTGATAGCGCCGTTGAAGAATCGTTAGATACGATTGGAGAAGCGTTAAGGGAAAATGGGAAGGTGGTTGTTACCGGTTGTTTGGGTGCTAAGGGAGATACGATTCGGCAGGTGCACCCCAATGTGCTATCGGTAACA
>CAZIDT010000063.1:0-7207 GCA_964537855.1 uncultured Nitrosomonas sp. | reverse complement strand
TGGCAATTTCAGCAAGGGGTCAATTTTCTAGCGGGTTTAAGCCTAGGAGTGGGCGTTGCAATAATTCGAACCTGTGCACTGCTAGAAATCAGAGATGTCGCACTAAAGTGGCCTAATGATTTATTATTTAATACTGGTAAATTAGGTGGGGTATTAATTGAATTACAGGGAGAGATGCAAGGACCTGCTACAGCAGTGATCGGTATTGGAATCAATCTAACGTTATCGGGTAAGATTAAACATTTTGTTGATCAGGATGTTTCAGCTCTTTATTCCATTACACAGACATCGATCGATCGCAATAAACTACTTGCTTTATTGTTGATTGAAATTACGGCTGTATTAGAGATTTTTGCAACTCAGGGTTTTTCGCCTTTTAAGGAAGAGTGGATTGGTTATCACGCCTACGAAGCAAAAGAAGTTGAAGTATTATTACCAGCTGGTGTGATAGAAAGAGGGATTGTAAATGGTATTACTGAAGATGGTTCACTACGATTACGCATGGAATCAGGAGTGAAAAGTTTTCATTGTGGTGAAATTAGCTTACGTAAAGTTAACTAACAATTTTACTAAATGACTTATTTACTTGCTATCGATTCAGGGAATACCGCCATAAAATGGGGGCTGGCGGATGACAATAATTGGATTGATAAAGGGGTTGTCACACAGACTCATCGTGATTCACTTGAAGTAATCTGGAAAAAATTATCAGAGCCATCTCAGATTATCATCTCAAATGTGGCTGGATCACTTGCAGAGCAATCATTGATACTGATATTTAAACAGCTCTATTGGACAGCAAATGTAAATTGGGTTTTCTCAAAAAACTATCAATGTGGGGTTAAGAATTTTTATGATACTCCTTCTCAATTAGGAAGCGATCGATGGGCAGCCTTAATTGCCACATGGAGAATGAAACAGCAGGGCTGCTTAGTGGTGGGTATAGGAACTACAATGACAGTAGATATGCTTTCTAACCAAGGTGAATTTATGGGTGGAATCATCGTGCCTGGACTTGAGTTGATGCAGAGTGCGTTAGTAAGTCAGACTGCATTATTGACTTATCCCAGTAAGGGTTGTTTACAGGAATTCCCGCGTAACACGCAGGATGCCATGATAAGTGGCGCAATTCGTGCGTTAACCGGTACAATCCAGCAAATGTATAGCGTATTTATAAAAAATCTAAATTATTCCAATCCCAATTGTATTATCAGCGGGAAGGGTGCCCAAGCAGTATTACCTTATATCGATATTGACTGCAAAGAGTGGATAGATGATTTAGTCTTAGAGGGATTGAGGATTATTTCATTGGAAGATTCTAGCGTTTTATCTACTTAAACGATGATTAGATGATGTCAATTCTGCAAGGAATAAGATTTTATACGACGGTCAATCACCTTAAGGATCTTCCTGAGATAGCGAGTATAGAAGTGGCATTCGCTGGTCGTTCGAATGCTGGAAAATCAAGCGCAATTAATACGTTAACTAGGCGTAATCGCCTTGCGTTTGTCAGTAAAATGCCCGGGCGCACGCAGCATATCAATTATTTTCAGCTGAATGATGGGAATTTCCTGGTTGATCTTCCGGGCTATGGATATGCTAAGGTACCGCAATCGATACGTGAACATTGGAGAGATTTGCTGAGTACCTATCTGCAAACTCGGCATAATTTAATCGGGTTGATACTGATTATGGATGCCCGCCACCCAATGACTGAGCTTGATCAGAAAATGCTTGAATGGTTCTCGATTACAAAAAAACCAGTCCATATTTTATTGTCTAAATCAGATAAATTGTCTCGAAGTCAATCGCTGAGAGCATTAACCAGCGTACAGAACTCTTTAGTTGAACAGTATCCAAATTGTACAGTTCAACTATTTTCTAGCTTAGCGACTATCGGGGTTGAGGAAGCATTGCAGGTATTAGCAAATTGGTTTAAATCAACCAACTAATTTTGCAGTATGATGTGATGCCTACTTGTTGAAATAGGCAAAAAAAACCCCGGTCAAAGGGGAGAAACCGGGGGAATTGCCTTATCTCAAAGGCCTCGCCTCAGGGAGGGAAGGCGAGAGACGATCATCATATGCTCGCGTCTAAGCATAAGAGACAAGATTTTTTGTTAAGTTCATTTTATTTCAATTTTTTTCTTAAATTGCTATGTCACCATTAAGTCAATATCCACAAAAGAGAATGCGGCGGTTACGTCGCGATAACTTTTCAAGAAATTTGGTTAGAGAAAATTTATTAAGTGTTAATGATCTAATTTATCCGGTATTTGTGTTAGATGGGCATCATTTGAAAGAATCGGTTACTTCCATGCCGGGTGTTTCGAGGTTCAGTATCGATCTGCTCTTGCAGCAAGCAGAGCAATGCGTAAAATTAGGTATTCCTGCAATAGCGCTTTTTCCTGTTGTGGACGCTTCATTAAAGAGTTTAACCGCGAGCGAAGCAGTAAACCCTGATGGGTTAGTACCTAGAACAGTTAGAACATTAAAAAAGAATTTTCCAGAGTTGGGTGTTATCACTGATATCGCGTTGGATCCTTATACTAGTCATGGCCAAGATGGATTAATTGATGCAAATGGTTATGTGATGAATGATGAGACAATAGCTGTGCTAGAACAACAAGCTCTGGTCCATGCCCAAGCAGGCGCTGATATCGTTGCACCTTCTGATATGATGGACGGTAGAGTTGCTGCGATTCGAAGAAAATTGGATGATAATCAAAATATTCATACGCGAATACTTGCTTATTCAGCGAAATATGCATCGAGTTTTTATGGGCCATTCAGGGATGCGGTAGGCTCGTCAACAAACCTAAAATCAGGTAATAAATATACTTATCAAATGGATCCTGCCAATTCAGATGAGGCATTATGGGAAGTTGGGTTGGATTTGCAAGAGGGTGCAGATATGGTGATGATTAAACCGGGCATGCCTTATCTGGATATTGTTCGCAGAGTGAAAGAGAAATTTGGTGCTCCCACCGTTGTTTATCAAGTGAGTGGTGAGTATGCAATGCTTAAAGCAGCAGCAATCAATGGTTGGCTGAATGAAGAAGCTTGTGTTTTGGAAGCGTTGCTTGCTTTTAAACGAGCCGGTGCTGATGCAATAATGACCTATTTTGCATTAGACGCAGCCACGTGGCTAAATCAAAAGTAGATCGTAAGCAAAAATTGAATGGATGCTTTCAGAAAGCTTGACTCCAGAAGTCATCGTTTGACAAAAGATCTTCATCGCTATCATCGTTGTGATTGATAGTTGCGACAGGGGGAAGATGTTCTTGAAAAAAGTATTCGCTCATTCCTCCTGTTGTTTCTCTTAATCCAGTAGCCGGATTAATTTTGGCGGTGACAATCCCCTTAGGGGTAGCATAGGTAGCAACTGGAACTTGTTTTAATGCTTTTTCCATATAATTAATCCAAATCGGTAGTGCTACCTTTCCCCCTGTTTCATTTTTTCCGAGCGATCTCGGTTCATCAAATCCAACCCAGGCTACTGTAATCAGGTCCTTTTGATATCCACAAAACCATGCATCGATAAAGTTACTTGTGGTTCCGGTTTTTCCAGCAAGATCATTACGTTTGAGTTGCTTTGCTGCTGTTGCAGTACCCCGTTGTATGACGTCTTGCATCATGCTGTTCATTAAAAATGCATTGCGTGGGTCGATAATTTGAGTTGCATTTTGACCTGCAATAAGCGGATCAGTTTGATGAATAATATTGCCTTTATCGTCTTCAATACGTTCAATGAAATAGGGATCTACTTTGTATCCTCCATTTGCAAATATGGCGTATCCGGATGCCATCTGCAAGGGAGTTACGGAGCCCGCCCCTAATGCCATGGGTAAATAGGGGGGGTGGCGGTTACTGTCGAAGCCAAAACGCGCGATATAATCTTGTGCATAGCGTGGGCCAATGGCCTGCAAAATTCGGATTGATGCAAGATTTTTGGATTGAGCAAGTGCAACGCGCATGCGAATTGGACCACCAAATTTACCATCAAAGTTTTTGGGCTCCCAGGGTTTACTTCCTGTTTGAGCGGCATCAAAGTATATTGGAGCATCATTAATAATGGTGGCTGGTGTAAATCCCTTTTCTAAAGATGCTGAGTAAATGAAGGGTTTAAAACTTGATCCTGGCTGCCTCCAGGCCTGCGTAACATGATTGAATTGATTTAGGTAGAAATCAAAGCCGCCAACCAGAGCACGTATTTTCCCATCGTTTGCGTCAATTGAAACGAGAGCAGCTTCCACCTCAGGTAACTGTGCAATTTTCCATTGGTTGTGATTGTTTTTCTGAATACGAATGAGTGAGCCCTTACGGATTCTCTTGTTTCCTAATTGCGGATCGGCAGTGAGATATTTCTTAGCTAATTTTAAGCCGTCACCGGAAATTTGAATGGATTGCCCATTTTTTAGAATAGCTTCAACTTGATTTGAATTTGCGGATAATACAGCTGCAATTAGTAGATCATCACTATCGTTATGTTCCTGCAAAGCAGACATAAGTATTTTGACCGGGTTGGTATCACCAGGAGGAATGTCGATAAAGGCTTCTGCGCCCCTATAGCCATATCGAACATCATAATCTAAAATTCCTTTACGGACAGCTTCATAAGCTGCCATTTGATCAGCTTTGTGTATGGTAGTGTAGACTCTTAGTCCAAGAGTATAAACATCCTCTCCGTACTGTTGATAGAGTGCTTGACGTGCCATTTCTACAATATGATCAGCAGGCATGGCATTAATACGAGTTTGTCGGTGAATTACAATAGCTTGTTTTTCTGCATCTTCAAATTCTTTAGCTGAAATATAATTAAGCTCCTGCATTCTTTTCAGTACATAGTGTTGCCGGGCTTTTGATCGTTTGAAGTCAATCACTGGATTTAATCGTGAAGGGGCTTTAGGTAACCCAGCTAGCATTGCGGCTTCTGCAAGATTGATATTGATGAGCGGTTTGCCAAAATAGGTTTGTGCGGCTGCTGAAAAACCGTGACTTCTTTGCCCTAAGTATATTTGATTGATATAAAGCTCTAGTATTTTGTCTTTATCAAGGCTGTGCTCAATCTTAAAGGCGAGCAGCGCTTCACTAAATTTTCGAGTTAAGGTCTTTTCTTTAGTCAGAAAAAAATTCCGGGCTACTTGCATAGTGATGGTACTAGCACCTTGTAAAGCGCCGCCACCAGAAAAATTTGAGTATGCAGCTCTCAGTACACCTATGTAATCAACTCCTCCATGCTGATAAAAGCGATCATCCTCTGCAGCTAGAATCGCTTTTTTTAAAAACGTGGGTGTCTCACGAATAGTGACGAAATCTCTCCTTTCTTCACCGAATTCTCCAATAAGTAATCCTTCTGCGCTATAAATTCGTAGCGGTATTTTAGGTCGATAGTCAGTTATGACCTCAAGCGAGGGCAGGGTTGGAATGATTACGAGTGCTGCAAATACAATTAATAGAATGCCAATCAAACTGATGGCGGAAAGCGCAATAAAAGGATAGGTTAACCAGCGGAGTGACATGAAAGGTATTACTACTTAATAAAGGGAGGAATCGATTTCCAATTTAGAGGGTATTACTACTGTTTTTAATCAAATTAAATACTGACGGAATCTGTCAGAATGCTTAGCAAGTTAGGTAAAACTACGAATAGGTAAGCTAAATGAAATGGATGATGAGCAATAATCCCATTTTTCAGAAATAGCCGCCTCTCATATGTAACTCTAAAATATTGTCTCAAATAAATCAATGTTCGGAAAAGCTTTTAATCTTGATCTTAATCTTTTTTTTCCTCAATCACCGAGATTGTTAGGGATTGATATTAGCTCATCATCGGTCAAGATAATTGAAATTTCTAAAATCAAGAAAAAATCAGGCAACACGTTTCGTTTGGAAAGGTATGTCATTGAACCCATGTCCAAAGAAGCAATCATCGATGGCAATATTCAAAACCTTGATGCTGTTGGTGAAACTATTCGCAAGGGATGGAAGAAGACTGGTTCACGCCTGAAAGAAGCTGCTCTTGCATTGCCAGCGGCAGCAGTAATCACTAAGAAAGTCGTGTTGCCAGCTGGTCAAAGAGAAGAGGATATGGTTTTCCAGGTTGAAACAGAAGCTAACCAATACATTCCTTTCTCCTTAGATGAAGTCAATCTCGACTTTCAAGTATTGGGTCCAGTTCCTGATCATCCGGAAGAAGTAGAAATACTTATTGCGGCTTCTCGTAAAGAAAAAGTGGAGGATATGGTTGCTGCAGCCCAAACAGCTGGCTTGAAAGCAGTTGTAATGGATGTCGAACCTTTTGCGGCACAAGCTGCTTTTGAGTTAATGAAGCATCAATTGCCGGAGAGTGGGAAAAACAAAGTGATTGCGTTAGTCGATATTGGTGCGAGTATCACACGGATAAATATCATTCATGATGGTGAATCGGTTTATGCCCGTGATCAACCGTTTGGTGGTGATCAGCTTACTCAAGAGATACAAAATCAATTTAACTTATCAATTGAAGAAGCTGAAGCAGCAAAGCGTAAAGGAACTTTGCCAGAGAACTACAACCAAGATGTGTTGCAACCTTTCTGTGAGACGCTCGCACTAGAGATTGCGAGAGCATTCCAGTTCTTTTTTACTTCAACACAGTATATGCAAGTGGATTACATTTTTCTATCGGGGGGGTGTGCATCGATTCCAGGTCTTGAAGCTATTATCGCTGAGCGTACACAAACGATTACGCAAATTGCGAACCCTTTCTTAAATATGGAATTATCAAATCGAGTCTCTCAACGGCAACTAAAGCAAGATGCGCCATTGCTTTTAATTGCTTGTGGTCTGGCAATGCGTAGCTTTGATCCATCATGATCCGAATAAATTTACTTCCTCATCGTGAACTAAAACGTAAAGCTCGCCAGCAGCAGTTTGCGATTCTAGCTGGGGTGACCTGTGCTCTAGGGTTATTCATTATCTGGAGTATGTATGAATATATTGCCGGAGAGATACAGCATCAGAATGGCCGTAATCAATATTTACAAAATCAAATTGCTATTCTCGATAAACAGATCGAGGAAATTAAGCGCATTAAAGAACAAAAGCAAGAACTGATTGCCCGCAAAGGAGTGGTTGAAGCACTGCAGCTCGATAGAGCAAAAGTGGTGCATGTCTTGGATCAAGTGGCACGACTGATGCCAGATGGCGTTTATCTCAAAAGTTTAAAA
>CAZIDT010000062.1:5224-7255 GCA_964537855.1 uncultured Nitrosomonas sp. | reverse complement strand
CGTGAGCAGGTTGCTCACGCAGTAGGGGTTCAACCAGCCCAGGTTATTTTTACTAGCGGTGGGTCTGAAGCGAATAATCTGTTTATTCGGGGGGCAGCCGACTATTTAAAACCCTCAACCCTCGTTATTAGCGCCATTGAGCATCCTTGCGTTAGGCAACCTGCTCAGGAGTTGGCACGTAGACCTGGTAATCCTTGGTTATTGCGCCAATTAACTGTCAATTGTGAAGGGCAAGTTAGTTTGGATGAGATTGATAGCGCAATGACCAATAAACCAGGACTCGTTTCCGTGATGCTAGCCAATAATGAAACGGGAGTTATTCAAAACGTAGCTGCAATTGCTGAGCGAGCAAAATCACAAGGCGCCTGGATTCATACTGATGCTGTTCAGGCATTCGGTAAAATATCACTCAATTTTTCAGACCTTAATGTGCATGCAATGACGATTTCGGGTCATAAAATTTATGGCCCAAAAGGTGCGGCAGCGCTTATCGTTGATAAGCGCCTTATTCTAAAACCTTTGATTTATGGCGGTGGGCACGAAAATGGCATGCGGTCAGGTACTGAAAATGTTCCTGCGATTGTCGGTTTTGGTGCGGCGTGTGAGTTGATTAAATCGAGAATCACTGAAATGTCGGCTCATATCACCCAACTTCGCGAGCATTTGGAGCAAGGCTTAATTGCATTAGGTGCAACGATCTTTGGGCAGAATGCGCCGCGATTACCCAATACCTGTTATTTTGCGATACCCGATATCGAAGGGGATACGTTAGTTGTCAAGCTCGACAAAGCGGGCTTTGCAGTCGCAAGCGGCGCGGCCTGTTCCAGTGCCACACCTGGGAAAAGCCATGTGCTCGAAGCAATGGGAGTGACACCGATGCTAGCTCGCTGTGCTGTGCGCATTAGTTTGGGTCATGATAATACCTTGAATCAGATCGATGATTTTTTGAGAGCGCTGAATAAAATCGTTTCAGCGCTGCGCCAGTTTAATTCATTGAGTGCGTGATAGAATTAACGGGTTGATTTCGTTTACGGGTATCTTACTTTTTTCAAGTAGAATAGAAACTATTTAATCTAAGTGTTTCAAGTCATAACCGAATAGATTGGAGCATGACGCATACCATGACGAATCCAAGACCTACTAAAGCAATCATTCTAAGTGCCGGGCAAGGAAGGCGCTTGTTGCCGCTAACGGAAGACACTCCAAAGTGTTTATTATCAGTTGCGGACAAACCCGTTATTGCCTGGCAAATCGATGCATTGATCAAAGCGGGTATTGATTCCATTACCATTGTGGGAGGCTTCCAAATCGGGAAAGTTGAAGCACTTGTCGCGCAACGCTATGCGGCTTACCCAGAGATTTGTGTTCGCTTTAATCCATTCTACGAGGTAGCGGATAATCTGGCGAGTTGTTGGATTGTACGTGATCGGATGGAAAGCGACTTTGTGCTTATCAATGGCGATACGCTATTCGAAACCACGCTGGTTTCGCAAGTCCTCCAGTCAGACTATGCGCCCATCACTCTCAGTGTGGATTACAAAGAAACATTTGACGAGGATGATATGAAAGTGGAACTTGGTACTGACAAATGGGTGCGGCATGTCAGTAAATTACTAACCCCTCAACAATCCCATGCCGAGTCGATCGGTTTCATTTATTTTCGCAAAGAAGGCACTCAATTATTTCGTAATGCAGTAGAACAAGCGCTCCGTGATCCCAATAAACTGAAATCTTGGTATTTAACCATTATCGATCAATTGGCAGGTCAACATCAGGTTAATTCCAGATCTGTGCAGGGGTTCAAATGGTGTGAGATTGACTTCATCGAGGATTTGCAGCGCGCAAAACAATTATTCTCCTCTTCGGGCTGCCTATGCAATGGTTATCAGCAAGATAAATCTTCGACCCACGAGTCGATTATCCCGCTTCCGATGTAGCTATGGGATTTACTGTATTTAATGGCACGATGCAGAAATTTGGTGCACCTGATACCATTATTCGCCAGTATTCGCATTGGAGTGTTTTATTGCG
>CAZIDT010000062.1:0-5124 GCA_964537855.1 uncultured Nitrosomonas sp. | reverse complement strand
AATTTTAGCCAAATTAATCAGACCGATAACGCGCTTAATCAGTTAATTATTCAACACATCACTAAGTGCTGGAAACCCGCTTATTAAGATGGCTGACCATTCCTCTACTAACTTTCCACTTCGTGAAGCCTATTCACTAGTTCAGGATTTAATGACCCCTAATCCGTGGATTTACTGGGCTGATTTTTTGTTTCATATCGTTTTGGGATGGATTGGATTTATTGTGTCACTTAAGACACCCCTTTTTTCTGTCGAGCAGGTTGTTGGATTTACCATTACGGTACTCGCTTTCTATCGCTCTGCAATTTTTGTTCACGAGCTCGCGCATCTTAAAAAAGGCACCTTCCGAACGTTTCGATTGGTGTGGAACCTAATCTGTGGAATACCCATGATGATTCCTTCTTTCATGTACGATGGCGTACACAATGATCACCATAAGCGGGATGTTTATGGCACCCATCAAGATGGAGAATATCTACCATTTGCGACGCAAAAACCGATTGAGATGGTGTATTACGTGTTACTTTCTTTCATTCTGCCACTATTGTTGGTTTCCCGTTTCTTATTATTAACGCCTTTGTCTTATCTAATTCCGCCGCTGCGTAGGCTTGTTTGGCAACGCGCCTCATCGTTGACGATTAATCCAAATTATATTCGTGCAGCCAATGCTATTCGTAATGATCATTATTGGTGGCTCCAGGAATTTGCAGCCTTTGTATTAGCAGCATGCGTTATTGGCTTAGTTATCGCTAGCCTGCTTCCTTATCAGATATTAATTTTATGGTACGCCATTGCAGTATGTGTTTTTATCCTTAATTCCTTAAGAACGCTTGCTGCGCATGCCTATCGTAACCCAGGCAATCATTCACTCGAACTGGCAGAGCAATACCTTGATTCAGTCAATATCCCTGGGAATTTTCTGACCGGACTCTGGGCCCCTGTTGGATTAAGGTATCACGCAACACATCATCTTTTTATGAGCCTGCCCTACCATAATTTAGGTAAAGCCCAACAGCGATTGGTAAATGGATTATCAGATAACACCCTTTATTTAAAGACAATTCGCCATGGCTTATGGGATGCGTTGAAACGAATTTGGAGAGAAGCATCTATTGCTTCTACTTCCCGATAATGCGGTTAGTGTGAACAATCCTTCACCTATAAAATTGGTTCTGCTTCGGCACGGGCAAAGTATCTGGAATCAGAATCGACACTTTACAGGTTGGAGTGATGTCGCCTTAAGCGAGAAAGGTAAAGAAGAAGCCAGACGTGCAGCATACTTGCTTAAGCAAGCTCATTTTAGTTTTGACTTATGCTACAGCTCAGTTTTGGTCCGCGCAATCGATACGCTTGACCTGATTCTCACTGAAATGGGGTTAGAGAAAACACCCGTCATCCAAGATTGGCGGTTAAATGAACGACACTATGGCGCGCTTGAAGGACTTCAGCGCTGGGAAGCGATTAAAAAATTTGGCATTTGGCCTGTCCTTGCTTGCCAAATATTGTACAAAGCTGCCCCACCTTTGCTTGAAGTAAACGATCCACGCTTCCCAGGTAATCAATTACGCTATCAAAACATCCAACAGACACTCCTACCGCGAACGGAAAGTATGGAGCAAACCATGGAGCGAGTGTATCCCTATTGGCAGCATGTTATTCTGCCGGAAATCAAACTAGGAAAACGCATCCTCATCGTTTCACATCGAAATCTTCTACGTACATTAGTGATGCAATTGAATCGATTATCGCCGTGGCAAGTTATGAAACTCTCCATTGCAACCGGAAAACCACTTTGTTTTGAGTTAGATGAGCAGTTAAACCCGATCAGGAGTTATTACCTTCAATGATAGTCAATTCAAAAATAAGTTTGTATTAAGATACAAACTTACTGCGTTGCAAGGATTCCATCAACCAGATGCAAGGTGCGCTCTGCGCGCTGAGCAAGCTGTAAATCATGTGTTACGATGATTAAGCTCGAATTGGCTTTTTGATTAAGCTCGAGCATTAAATTAAACACTCCTTCAGCAGTATGCCGATCAAGATTACCCGTCGGCTCATCAGCTAAAACACAGACTGGTTTTGTTACTAATGCCCTTGCTACAGCTGCGCGCTGACGCTCACCACCAGAAAGCTCTCCTGGTGTATGGGTTAGCCGATGACCAAGTCCAACTTGCTGAAGCATTTCTGCAGCAGTGTCCATTGCTTCTTTCTTATTCAGGCGCCGAATCAAAAGCGGCATGGCAACATTCTCCTGAGCGCTAAATTCAGGGAGTAAATGGTGAAATTGATAAATAAAACCCAATGATCGATTACGTAGTTGGCATCGTTGTTGTTCATCAATCTGGGTGATATCTTGATCCAGTATCTTGATTTGACCTTTGGTAGGGCTGTCTAACCCTCCGAGCAAATGTAGCAGGGTACTTTTACCGGAACCCGAAGCGCCTACGATCGATACCATTTCACCTTTATTTAGTTGCAGATTTACACCGTGTAATACAGGTACTTCTAGCTTTCCCTGGAAATAGCTTTTATATAAATTTTGACAAGCGATAACTTGATTACTCATAACGCAACGCCTCAGCAGGATTAACTTTTGATGCGCGATAACTCGGATAAAGCGTAGCCAACAATGTTAAAACAAACGACACAACGGCTACAGTTACGATGTCAGATAGATGCGGATCTGAAGGAATTTCGCTAATGTAATACACCTCCTGGGAAAGGAATTGAATATTAAAAATTCGTTCAATGAAAGCGACAACATCGCTGACGTTATAAGCTAAAATGACCCCTCCGATAATACCTAATAGGGTACCGAATAGACCGATCAACGTTCCTTGTACAATAAAAATTTTCATGATGCTACCCGGGCTAGCACCTAGCGTACGTAAAATAGCAATATCTGATTGTTTATCGGTGACGGCCATGACTAGTGTTGAAACAATGTTAAATGCTGCAACTGCGATAATTAGCGCCAGGATAAGCGACAACATGCGTTTCTCAATTTGAATGGCACGAAAATAATTGGTGTGTTGTTGTGTCCAGTCACTAATGTAAGTATCGGATGAGAATAATGCCGACAATTCTCGCACTACTTTCGGTGCATCAAATAAATCATGCAATTTTAAGCGAACACCAGATACTTGGTCAGAATCCATTCGGTAGAGTTTCTGCGCATCAACGAGATGGATTAACGCTAGTCCTGAATCATATTCATAGTGACCTGCTTCGAATACACCGATAACAGTAAATTGTTTCAAACGTGGCAGAATACCTGCAGGTGTCACTTGACCTTGTGGTGATATCAATACGATTTTATCACCCGGGAAAGTACCCAGTGCTCGTGCTAACTCAAGGCCAATTACAATTCCGAACTCACCAGGTTGAAGTTGGTTCAGCTCACCCATCATCATCATATTGGAGAAGTCTGCAACGGTATTTTCGGCATCTGGCAATATTCCGCGTACGATGACACCGCGTACCACTTGATTATACGAAAGCATACCTTGTGCATTGACGTAAGGGGCTGCAGAAGCAACTTGGGGATTCTTGATCGCTATATCAGCAACTTGCTCCCATTGCGTAATTGTCCCATTAAAGCTGGTTATCTGCACATGCGAGGCAACCCCTAGAATTCGTGACCGCACCTCTTTGTGAAATCCATTCATGACGGACATGACCGTAATCAGTGCGGTCATGCCGAGTGTAATACCCAACAAGGAAATCAAAGAAATAAAGGAAATAAAATGATTTCGCCGCTTTGCTTTTGTGTAGCGTAGGCCTATTAATAACTCATAAGGTGACACAAATGAATTCCCGGAAAGATTTAAATGATGTTATTTTCTAAGAAAAGCCATTATCAATAGTGATGTTAGATGGTTTAAAATTAGACAAGCTTTGCTTCTAAACGATGAATACACTTTTTCATTTTTTAACCCGATTTATTTGACAAGTGGTTATTCAAGTATTTTTGCTCAGTATAATTCTAGGCTATCGGATTATTAACTAAATCAAGAAACTTAAATCAGCGTTTTTCTGCTCATTCAGAATAGATATTATCAGCTAATGCCTCAAAGTGGAAAAGTTCGTATTATTGGCGGGCAATGGAGAAGCCGTTTGATCTCTGTTGCAGGTGAAATTGATGTTCGACCTACGCCGAATCGAGTTCGAGAGACCGTTTTTAATTGGCTTGGACAAACACTAGAAGGTAAACATTGTTTAGACTTATTTGCGGGAAGCGGGGCCATGGGATTTGAGTCTGCATCGCGCGGAGCTGAAAGTGTTGTAATGGTAGAAGTAAACAATAGTGTCTTTCAAGCGCTACGCTCTATGAAAGAAAAATTAGGCGCAACACAAGTTAAACTAATCAAAATGGATGCGATGGAATTTATTCGATCAGATCAGAATCAATATGATGTGATTTATTTGGATCCACCATTTCAACTGAATCTACTGCCTAAATTACTACCTCAGTTACCACTTCGATTAAGCAAATCTGGTATCGTTTATCTAGAAAGTGATACTCCATTCCAACCAAACGATAGTTGGACTGTTTGGAAAAGTGGGCAGGCTGGTAATGTTTTTTTTCAGCTCTTAAAATTTGACGGTCATGAATAAAGCAATTTACCCGGGTACATTTGATCCCATTACGCGCGGCCATGAGGATTTAGTTCGTCGTGCTTCAACCTTATTTGAGGAAGTTGTGGTTGCTGTTGCCGGTGATACTACCAAAACGCCTTTTTTCTCACTTGAAGAACGAATTAGTATGGCAGAAACCGTGTTATCCGATTACGCCAACGTGAAAGTAATCGGATTCTCCGGATTGCTGATGTCATTTGTGCAACGCCAAAATTCTCGAATTATTCTGCGAGGCTTGCGTGCGGTCTCTGATTTTGAATATGAATTCCAACTAGCAGGTATGAACCGTAGTCTTTATCCTGATGTTGAAACTGTATTTTTAACACCGTCTGAGCAATATATGTTTGTCTCTGCAACGATCGTTCGAGAAATTGCGAGATTAGGGGGAGAAGCTGATAAATTCGTGCATCCTGTTGTTGCAGAACAGCTACGAAGAAAAATGAAACATTAATTATATAAAAACAATATGGCGCTTATTATTACTGA
>CAZIDT010000061.1:1948-7281 GCA_964537855.1 uncultured Nitrosomonas sp. | reverse complement strand
GAGCATATCAGACTCGTCATTTTTATTGTAGGTCGCTCAAACTTAATCTTATCTGAATAAATCGCTTAATATCTCATTGGATAAACTGTACGCTTGGATAATCGCCTCGAGGATTTTCTCAAGGTTACTGGTTAAGTTAATATTCAATCGTATCAATTGACCAGATTTAACCGCTGGATTTTTACCTAGTAGAGATAGCGTCGCAGTCAAATCATGCTCAGGCGATTTATCCATCGATAATGCCAGTTCCGAGTAGTGAAAATCTTCTAAGGCCTGCAATACTAGATTCATTTCTTCCCCACTATGAGCGAGCATTTGTGAAGCTTTATCAGAATGGAAGCGTAAAACCCCCGGTGATTTTGCAGTTAAATGGCTATGGTCAATGGTTACTTTTTTCCCATCTAAAATAATCGGGACATGACCATATAGCAGACCCTCACCATCGAGACCCTCGATTTGGATAGCTTTGAAAAATTGGCCAAGGTTAATTTCATTGAGATGAATGGTCAATCGGGCTGATTTTGCAAAAGGATCGATAAGGGTTGGTTCAGTTGTAATGTTGCCTGCAAACAGCGAAAAAAAGGTTCTTTCAAGCTGAATGCGCGGCTTTTTCTGCGAATCACTTTCAATTTGGAAGCGAATCGCTAAGTTTTCAATCGGAACGGCTGCACCAACTTGCTGGATATCAATCGATTGCTGTGGAGGCGTTGCAAGCGGGATGAGCGAATTGAAATGCACACTGGTATCCATTTTATTTATTTTTGCGGTTGGATGGGCAAATGACAGCTGTTTCACATCGATCTGCCCTTTGCTATCCTGAATGCCGGAGCGTGTCCAATTAAACCGGGCCATTGCGCTGACAGTACCTTCGGTATCGGTTATCTCACTCAAGCCAGGAAGTAAATCAGAGATCTGTAAGCTCGCAGGGGAAAACTGTAAGGGAATGAGGTCGAAATTTAGCTTCCCCTTGCCAGTATTAAGATTATGCTCAGCATAAAAGGTCAAGTATCGCTTGTTCGGTAAGCCACCGGTCAAATTGAGCGTAAAGCTTGTTTGGTTTTTGTGCTGATAGCGATAGATGTTCCCTGATAAACGATGCAGGGCAAAAAACGGATGATCTGCACGATGCTGGATCTTACCGATTGAAAAATCTGCGATCTTTTGATCGCCTGGTGTATGCTTGAATTGAAAATTTGCCCCAATCTGGTTCAGTTCAAGCATCGATTGAGGGAGATTTAAACTCGCATCTCGCCACTTGCCGTAATTTTGATAGAAGCCCTTGGGGTCGATCTTTCCATCAAGAGTCCAATGTCCAGGATGGATTGTCACGTTGAGTGTATTGTTTTGTTGGGGTATTTCTACAGAGAAAGGTGACAAGGCTACTCTGACATGATGATTTAATAGAAGATCGGGCGCTTCGGGTTGTATTTGTAAGTCAAACCGCTGAATATTCAAGTTAAGCGGCTGGTGAATGGTAAATTGCTTGGTCGCATCAACGAGGTTGAATTGAACTCGTTCCCGCTCAGGCAGATGAATGCTCCAAATCGATTGATTCGCGGAAATTATCAGCGGAATTCTAGCTTGAATCTTCTCAGCAATCATTGAACCTGCCTTTAGTCTTACTCCTTTAGTAGAGAAGATTGCGCCACCAGTCCACGCATCAGTCGTTCCTTTAGCATTTGCCGTGACCATTAATTGCTCAATCTTAGCAAAGGGCGTACGAGTGTCCGATACGCTCAATGATAGTTCCTTTACATTAAAGGGCATTGAGCCTTTCTGGGTATTGGGAACACTGAGCGCTATCTGTCCACGGCTTTCCAAATTAGCCTTTGATTGCGCAGACCGCAATACCGTTGAAAAATGGGTTGCCATGCTTAATTGGTTAGGTTGCGATTGGGTATCTATTTGAATGATTTGATGATTGTTTGGTTGGACAAGCTGTATTTCAACGCCTTTTGCAATATCCTGTATCACGACTTCGGGTAAGCCCAATTGCTTTAGCCATGCTTGATTGATCGTTGCGATCTTAAGAAAATTATCATTAGTTAAATTTACGAAGCCCATTCCTTTTTCCAAAGAAAATGAAGTGTCCAGCTTCATTGCTAGGTTCGATATTTTTTGCTCATAATTCAGCGCTTGCACATCAAGATGGGCTTTGCCATCTAGCCGCAGTTCACTTAATGCATGGATTGGGTTTTCTTTGAGCCATTGAATCGAAGTATTTAAACCCTGCATTTGCATATCAAATGAAATGGAACCAGAAGTTGGACTTGCCATACTGAGGAGATTCCAAGGCAAATAGCTTGCTTGTGCATTGACGTTTACAGTCAAGTTGTAATCAGGCGTGGCGCTGTGTCTCACGGCATTAGCTTGAAGATTCATGACTTGGGTGTGATCATCAACCCACAATTTTCCGGCTAACTCAGCTGAGTTTTCATTGAGTTGCAGATGAAGTGAAGCCTGCTGATATGCTTGCTTACTTGATGCTCCCACCACAGGCAATGAAATTTGATTGAGATCGAGCTTTGCTTCAAGCACTTGAGGTTTCATTGCCGCTACCTTGAACGTAGCTTCGCCATTGAATTGAGCTATTTCTAGTTCCGGCCTGCTGATGGAGCCATCTGTTATCATGACACGGCCTAAGATCATTTGCATTGCATCAATCGTTGCATTGAATTGTCCATTGGTTTCTAGCGAAAAACCAGCTATTCGAAAATCAATCAATACTTCCTGATCAAGTGCCTCGCGCGGATTAATTTTTCCAGACAAATTGATGCGCAGATTTCCTTGTTCTGAACGGAATGCTATGTCGGTCTGCAAGCGGCTTATAGCAGGCAGTAGTAATGTGGAATGATCGCCTTTATTATCATTGGAAGACGCTATGAGCGGATGGAGTGACCCGAGTACAGGTTGATTGCCACTCAGATCAAGTAAAATGGCAACACCATTTATTGAAACAGTTTCTAATTCCCCTTTAATCAGACCACTGAGGTTCCAGCCAATATCAATTTGTTCAATTTGGAGTTCCTTACGAGCTCCAAGTGATAAATCGTGTATCAGTAGGTTATTCAGCGAAATATTGCTGAGCGTTATTGACTGGAGTGGGATATTTCTGGACTGTAACTGTTGAGTCAAGAGCATTTCAAGCAAAGCATAGCGTGAAAAATACAAGATGCTCATGAGGAATATGAATATTCCACTAAAAATTAGAATCCTGACCTTTAGGTGTTTAGCCACGTTGTGATAACCAATATGAATTAAAGTAAGTTAAACATAAGGCGCTGTGCTACGCTTGTAATGAGGAGACGATTGATTGAATCTCCATAATCCAGGGTGCCTTGCATTAATAGCATGAAGCTACCGCTATCGCAATTCTGCTTGGTATGATAGGAATAGCCCATCACACTGTTGAATGATCGGATGGTAAAAGATAAAACATTGAAACGCTTTATTGGAAGTTCTCCCGAAAGAATCATTGATTCCACTACAACCCTTTTTTGGTTTCGCAGAGACCTGCGCCTTCAGGATAATGTCGGTTTGTATCATGCATTGAGCGAGAATCCCATGGTTCTGGGACTTTTCATTTTTGATACCGAGATACTGGATAAACTGGAAGATGAGACAGATGCTCGCGTCGATTTTATCCTACAGTCGTTAGCGATTTTGAAGCAAACTTTAGAAGAGTTAGGCTCTTCCTTATTAGTTTATCATGGCGATCCAACCGAATTTTTTAAGCACATTAATCCTCGATCAGTTTATACCAATCATGACTATGAGCCGTATGCCAGGCAACGCGATAACGAAGTGCAGCAGATTCTCGCTAAGAAAGAGATCGCTTTCAAAACTTATAAAGATCAGGTGATCTTTGAGCGGGATGAAATTCTCAAATCTGATAATTCGCCTTACACGGTTTATACTCCCTACAGTCGTAAGTGGAAGGCTACCCTTAGCTCAACGCCTATCGAAAATTTTAATACGGAGTGTCTATTTAATCATTTCAAGAAAATTACACCTTTAGCATTTCCAACGTTATCTGAATTGGGTTTCAAAGCATCCGGGATGGCTTTCCCTGAACGAACGATCAAACGGTCGGTGATTGAGCAGTACCATCTGCAACGCGATTTCCCTGCTATCGATGGTACGAGCCGCTTAAGCGTGCATTTGCGCTTTGGAACGGTTAGTATCCGCATGCTGGTACAAATCGCCATGGATATCAATGAAAAATGGCTCAATGAACTGATTTGGCGGGATTTTTATCACATGATTTTATGGCATTTCCCGCATGTAGTAACAAGCGCATTTAAACCCGCCTATGATCAGATTCCTTGGCGGAATGATCCCAAAGAATTTTCCGCCTGGTGTAACGGCAAAACAGGATATCCAATTGTTGATGCTGGAATGCGAGAACTCAACGCCACCGGTTATATGCATAACCGGGTACGTATGATTACGGCAAGCTTCCTGGTTAAGCATTTATTGATTGATTGGCGCTGGGGAGAAGCCTATTTTGCAAGAAAATTGCTTGATTTTGATCTGGCGGCTAATAATGGTGGGTGGCAATGGGTAGCAGGTTCAGGTTGTGACGCGGTTCCCTATTTCCGGATTTTCAATCCTACACGCCAAGCCGAGAAGTTCGATCCCGATCAGCGCTATATTCGCAAATGGATTCCAGAAATGGCGACGCCACAATATCCGCAACCAATCGTCGAACACACCTTCGCGAGGGACCGCGCATTAAAGACTCTCAAAGCTACGTTATCTTCTTGAATACTTCGCTATGAAAATATTAATAAAATCATGCTACAGAAGTTAGTTCGATTTTGTTTGATCGCCTTCCTGTCAATATTACTGGGAAGCATTCTTCATGTTGTGACGGATATTGAACGCGATTATGGTTTAAATAAACTATTTGAAATTCGTGGCGCTCGCGTTCCACCCGAAGCGGTCGTGATCGTAGCAATGGATGAAGCATCCGAGTCTTTTTTTTCAGAAACCCGTCCAGGCATCACGCAAGAACAGTTAATTGACTGGCGGCCCTTTCATGCAAAATTGATACAGACGCTACAAAAACAATCGGCTAAGCTCATCGTTTTCGATTTGCAGTTCATTCAATCGCTTCCAGAGCATGATCAGATATTAGCATCTGCGATGCAGCAAGCTGGCAATGTATTGCTCAGTGAATGTATTCAGAAAATTACGCTTTCGAATAAAGAAACCATGTTTGCTGGAAGAGATGATTGCTCGAGTAAGTACAGAGCGCCCTTTATTAACAAGGAAAGTGAAACTAATCAACTGGATGCCGTGATGATCGGTTTGCGCAAAGTTTCACCGAC
>CAZIDT010000061.1:0-1848 GCA_964537855.1 uncultured Nitrosomonas sp. | reverse complement strand
CAATTTTCCAATCTACTGGAAGATCAATTTATTGAAACGCCGATACCCCCATTCGTGATTTTTATTTGCTTTGGCATTCTCATTAGCTTACAGCTTGTTCTACTTAGAGGTTTAATTGGGCTAACTTCCAGTTTGGTTACTTTCTGCATTTATTCTGGCCTCAGTATTTATCTATTCAGCGACGGATTTTGGTTACCCATCGTTGTTCCTTTTTGGCAATTAATCATGGCATATACGATTTACCTGATTTGGCAAATACGCGATTTAGTGAAGGAAAGAAAGCAAATTTATGTGTTCATCAAAAAAATCTTCCCTCAATGGGCTGATTTGCTCCCTCAACTTCCTCAAGTGTGGAATACCCAAGAAGAGCGGGTTGAACGCCAGAATGTGCAAAGTATATGCCTTGCTACTGACATTCAGGGCTATACTAAAACCGCACAACAGCTTGAAAAAAGTGGAGAGCTAAAAAATCTCCTCAAATCCTACTACCAAATGCTAGGACAGCCGATCGCTGCAAATAAGGGGTATATCGCAAACATACAAGGTGATGCCATGATGGCAATTTGGATCGATCAACCAGCAGCTATTCAACGCTATGCGGCTTGTGTTGCTGCACTCGAGATGCAAAAGGAAGTCAGCAAATTTAACGATACATCAAAAATCGGCTCGCTGCCCACTCGTATCGGGATTAACGAAGGTAGTATCAATCTGATGTGTATTAAATCTGCCGGGTCCCTGTTCTATAATCCTTTTGGTGACGCGCTCAACACGGCTTCGCGGATCGAGGGTGTTAACAAATACCTCAAAACACGTATTCTCGCTTTGGGCATTGTTGTTGAAGGTTTGGATAATATTATGTTTAGATCAGTCGGGCGGTTCTACCTGATTGGGAAAAACGAACCGACAGAGTTAGTAGAGATTATTGGGGTGGGTAAGTTATCGAGCCACCCCGACTACGCACGCTATAAAAATTTTTCAGAAGGCTTACAGTTATTTCAGCAAGGTCAATGGAAGAATGCTGCCGATATTTTTCAACGCATTTTAGACCAACATGGAAATGATGGGCCAACAGAGTTTTATTTGGCGTATGCGCAACGGTATCAACAAAATGAACCTACTCATTGGAATGGTGTGCTCGTGTTAGAAGGAAAATAGCCAGCCAGAAGCATTACCAAGCTGGCGGTAATTTTTTTTCGATAATGACTCTATCGTTATCTTTTTCTTCAATAAGATAACCACCTTTAATGAGGCCACCAAATATCCGGCTTACATGTTCCCTGCTACAGCCGATGCGTAATGCCATGGCTTGTTTAGTCAATGGCGATTCTATGATCCACTTACCATCTTCGTTTTGCTTCGAGAGATCATGAAGTAATTTGCATAACCGGCCATACACATCGAGTAGCGCCATACTTTGCGCAATTGAGGTTACAAAACGAATTCTTTGGCAGAGATAGCTAATAACACCTTTCGCAATCAAATGGTTGTGTTCAATAAGGCGTAAAAAATCTGTTTTATGCAACATAATGAATACACTTTTTTCTAAGGTAATGACGCTAGCTGAACGAGGATGATCATCCAGTAAAGATAATTCACCAAAATTGTCACCTTGTTTCAACGTTGACAGCACAAACTGCTCACCATTTTCATTGGTGACCATGACATCAACCTTTCCCTCTTTAATCAAATACATCGAATCAGGTACATCTCCTTCATTGATAAGCAATGTATTCCGAGGAATTGTTCTAATTCTAGTTAGCTCCGCAACAATTCTTAACTCGGCATCCCCAAGATTGCTAAACAGTTCATTGCTTTTTAATAAATCGATGGTTTCCATTGTTGGATTGA
>CAZIDT010000060.1:0-7334 GCA_964537855.1 uncultured Nitrosomonas sp. | reverse complement strand
GCTTGTTCAAAGGATAATGTGCGCGGTTTTAATGCTAGCAAGCTGGCATCGACTACTACAAACTCAGCGTAAGTCCCTTGTCGGCCATTAAAACCCGGTTGAGAAAAATAAACTTCATTTCCAGGCTCGAAGCCGCTAACTTTTGTACCAACTGCTTCTACAATACCTGCGCCATCGCAGCCCGGTATCACAGGAAAGGTTACTGGGAAACGTTGCGGTGCCGCGCGCAGTTTGCAATCGATCGGGTTGATTCCAATCGCTTTGATGCGCACCAGTACTTGATTTTCAGCGCACTTGCTTGGAGTTGTAATATCGCCGTGGCGTAATACATCAGTTGTACCACCTTGGTCAAAATAGATTGCTTTCATGAATACTCCCTTCAGGATGACTTTAACTTTTTCGATCGAAGATTACGAAATGATATTCAAGCCCATTCGCTATGTTTTGTTGGTGAATTTCGCGTGTTGTCTCAGACCATTGATTGCGGTCAAAGGCTGGAAAATAGCGATTTCCCTCAAAGTCTTTCTGAATTTCAGTGAGATAGAGGCGTTGGCTCATAGGAAGCGTTTGCTGGTAAATTTCTGAACCACCAATCACAAAGCGTTTCTTATCGGGGTAGGCTGCACAGGCTTGTAACGCAGTTTCGATAGATGAGACGACAATAATGTTTTGAGCTGAGAAAATCGGTTGTCGTGTGATGACAATATTAACTCGTTCTGGTAATGGTTTGCCGATCGATTCATAGGTTTTTCGTCCCATGATGACGATGTGTCCCAACGTCAGTTGCTTAAAGTGTTTCAAGTCCTCCGGAAGATGCCACGGCATTTTATTATCACAGCCAATGACACCGTTACTGGCAAGCGCTGCTAATAAATAGAGTGGCGCATTCATACCGCGACTGGGGCTTTAATGGCTGGATAGGGGTCATAGTCTTTCAACTCAAAATGATGGTAGTCAAAGTCAAAAATACGATGAACAGATGGGTCGATGTGCATGGTCGGTAACTTTCTTGGTTGGCGTGTTAGCTGTTCTTGGGCTTGTTCCAGATGATTAAGGTAAAGATGGGCATCGCCAAAGGTATGAACAAACTCACCAGGCTTTAGGTTACACACCTGGGCAATCATTAACGTCAGCAAAGCATAGGAAGCAATATTGAATGGAACGCCTAAGAAAACATCCGCACTGCGCTGGTAGAGCTGGCAGGATAATTTACCGTCGACAACATAAAATTGGAAAAGCACATGGCAAGGCGCCAAGCGCATTTTATCCAAATCACCCACGTTCCATGCGGATACGATTAAGCGCCGCGAGTCCGGTGTTCTTTTAATTTGCTCGATTACTTGGGTGATTTGGTCGATCGAATTTCCATCGGCTGGCGTCCAGGAACGCCATTGATGGCCATAAACAGGACCGAGGTTGCCCTGTTCGTCAGCCCATTCATCCCAGATTGAGACGCCATTTTGCTTAAGATAATGAATATTGGTATCGCCCCGTAGAAACCACAGTAACTCATAGATAATGGATTTCAAGTGGCATTTTTTCGTCGTCACTAAAGGAAACCCTGCAGAGAGATCAAAGCGCATTTGATAGCCAAAAATGGACAATGTTCCGGTTCCGGTCCTGTCCGATTTTTGATGGCCCTGATTAAGAATAGTGCGCATTAATTCAAGATATTGGTGCATAGTTGATGAGAATGCTTCTGAGAAGAAAAAACCAGGTGGCCCCTTATAAAGCTATAATAAGCACAACTTAATGATAGGAATTCTGATGCTTGCAACACTCATACAAAATAATACATCCATTAACGAATCTGTAACAGCTTCTCATGTTTTAGTGCTACTGCCAAAACTAGAAAAATTACCCAGTAAGTATGATTTGTGGGGAGAAGAAGCGCTAAATGCCTTTTTAGCCCGACGCCAAAAGGAGTTTAATCAACTCAGCGATACACCGGTATGTGCTAATTTACAAAATGGTTCTTTGTGCGCCTGGGTTATGGTGGATTTGGATCAATCGATATTCGATCAGTACACCTCAATACGGAAAGCTTTACAGCAACTATTGGACGAAGAGCCGAGCGCAGTCCACCTGGCAGTATATGGGAACTCTCACCAGAAGCAATTGCTGGCTAGATTGTCAGTGTATGTTGCTTGGGTAAATGGCGCCATTTTGCCGGTACGTAAACACAAACCGGATCGAAAGCCACTGGATACGATCTATTTATATGGTCACGAAGAAGCGGATAGCTTCATGCTGCTTCGTGCACAAGCGGAAGGGAATTTACTCGCGAGGGGATTAACGGTTTTGCCGCCGAATGAATTAACACCCAAAACGTATCGTGAGCAGATTAAGAAATTAGCTAACAATGAAAATTGGAACTATCAAGAATATGATCTAGCAACCCTACGTAAAATGGGTGCAGGTGCTTTCGTTGCGGTTGCACAAGGCAGCGACACGGAAGATGCTGCTATCGTGCATTTGCAACGCTATAGTTCAAAAAATCATTGCAAAACGATCGCTTTGGTCGGTAAGGGAATTTGTTTTGATACTGGTGGGCATAATCTGAAAAGTGCGCGGTATATGCACGGCATGCACGAAGATATGAACGGTTCCGCTGTAGCACTCGGTATTTTATTGGCGGCTACCCGGGCTGATTTACCGATTAATATCGATTGTTGGTTGGCAATTGCACAAAACCAAATTAGTCCTCGTGCGTATAAACAAAATGATGTGATTACTGCAATCAATGGTACGACAATCGAAATTATCCATACTGATGCTGAAGGGCGCTTAATTCTAGCGGATACTTTAGCGCTAGCAGAAAAACTTAGTCCTGATTTGATTATCGATTTTGCAACATTGACAGGCAGCATGTATACCGCGTTAGGGTCGCGATACAGTGGTATTTTTAC
The DNA here is from genome assembly GCA_964537855.1 of uncultured Nitrosomonas sp. GTDB lineage: Bacteria > Pseudomonadota > Gammaproteobacteria > Burkholderiales > Nitrosomonadaceae > Nitrosomonas. Next base: position 4,425 of record CAZIDT010000060.1, on the reverse strand, counting down.
GAATCGTGATTATTTAGCGCAACATGCTTTAGAAGCTGGAGTATTAAGTGGGGAGCGTGTCTGTGTTTTTCCGATGGATCACGACTATGAAATAGAGCTAGAGAGCAAGATTGCTGACACTAAACAGTGTAAATTGGATAGTGATTTTGATCATATTCTAGCTGCGCGTTTTCTGAATCGCTTTGTCAACGATATTCCATGGCTCCATATGGATCTTTCTGCCTGTAATCATAAAAATGGTCTGGGGGCTGTTGGGACCGATGTAACGGGATTTGGGGTGGCCTGGACAGTCACATTTCTAGAGAAACTACCGAAGGCTTGAGGCTTAGCTAGTCTCGATCCAGATCAGCTGTTTTATTTTTCAGCAGTACGGCATGATTTCTTGAGCGCATAATGGTAGCTTAGGTGCTTTCGTAGTGCTTTATTGCTACGCTCTTGTTTTTTTGAGACATATTCCCATATTGGTATTATTCGATTCAGGGAGTCTTATGTTCACAAAACGATTACCTGCTGTAGCAGGCTTGTTTTACCCAGACGATTGTCAAGTATTGGGTGATGAAATTAACCGCTATTTAGGGTTGGCACCTCATTCAGAGCTAATACCTAAAGCATTGATTGCTCCTCATGCAGGTTATATTTACTCGGGTGCGATTGCAGCGGCTGGCTATAGTTTGCTGCGCTCGATTGCAACGCGCATACGGCGCGTTGTGCTATTGGGGCCAGCACATCGAGTAGCTTTTCGGGGATTAGCTCTACCAGGAGTCGATAGTTTTGTGACGCCATTAGGTCAGGTTGATATTGATGCTGATGCGGTTGAGCGTATAAAAAACTTACCCCAGGTTATCATCAATACCCAAGCGCATGAGCCAGAGCATTCACTTGAAGTACAAGTTCCTTTTTTACAAACAACACTTACTGAGTTTAAATTGCTTCCATTAGTTGTTGGGATGGCTTCGACCGAAGAAGTTGCTGAAGTACTCAATTGTGTGTGGGGGGGTGAAGAAACGCTGATTGTAATCAGTTCAGATCTGACTCATTATCTACCCTATGAGACTGCAAAGAGTGAAGATAGTAAAACGGCATTATCCATCCTACAGTTACGCCCACAAATTAATCATGAGCAAGCGTGTGGGGCGACCCCTATCAATGGTTTGCTAGCTGTAGCACGTCAACATCATTTAACAGCTCATTTGCTAGATTTACGAAACTCTGGCGATACGGCGGGATCACGCCACCAAGTCGTTGGCTATGGTGCGTTTGCATTTACGGAATCGCATTCACCGCAAGAGAGGAGGCAGTATGCTACCTAACCACCAGGGGGAAACGTTGATAAAGATTGGGCGTGCTGCTATCGCGCAAGCATTAAACATCAATTTTCAATTCGATGTTGATGAGTCTGCATCCTGGCTAAAAGCGTGGGGTGCCAGTTTTGTTACGCTAACTCAGAATGATGAATTGCGCGGTTGTATCGGCTCACTCGAAGCCTATCGCCCCTTAGTTGCAGATGTTAAAAGTAATGCAGTATCGGCTGCTTTTCATGATCCACGCTTTTTACCGTTGAGTGCAGATGAATTTGTAACAGTTGCGATTGAGATTTCAGTTCTGTCACCAACCGAGAGGATGAATGTTCAAAATGAGGCGGATGCGATAGAACAAATCAGGCCAGGCCTGGATGGGATTGTACTGGAGTATGGACGCTATCGAAGCACTTTTTTACCTCAAGTCTGGGATGAACTGAAGCAGCCTCAACAATTTTTAGCCATGTTAAAGCGCAAAGCGGGCTTGCCTGTTGATTTCTGGGCACCTGACCTAAAATTGGCTCGCTATACGGTTAGTAAATGGCGTGAAACCGATGTTGTAGGAGGTTATCAACATGGATGAATTAATTAGCCTTGAGGAGCGATATCCAGCTAAATATTGGCATCAACTGCAAGATGGTCGTATCCAGTGCGATTTATGTCCACGTGACTGTAAATTGCATGAAGGGCAACGTGGTGCTTGCTTTGTGAGGGGACGATCCGGTGATCAGATGGTGCTAACTACCTATGGACGATCATCTGGCTTTTGTGTTGATCCCATTGAAAAAAAACCGCTCAATCATTTTTATCCAGGCAGTAGCGTGCTATCGTTTGGTACTGCAGGTTGTAACTTGGCTTGCAAATTTTGCCAGAATTGGGATATTTCAAAATCGCGTAGTGTTGATAAATTGGCAGATCAAGCTAGCCCTGAAACCATTGCATTGACCGCGAAACGCTTAGGTTGTAAAAGTGTTGCATTTACTTACAATGACCCAGTTATTTTTGCTGAATATGCAATGGATGTTGCAGATGCTTGCCGTGCACAGGATATCAAGACGGTTGCGGTTACGGCAGGTTATATTCATGCTCAACCCAGAGTAGACTTTTTTGCCAAGATGGATGCGGCCAATGTTGATCTCAAAGCGTTTACTGAATCATTCTATGTGAAGCAAACAGGATCTCATTTGCAGCCGGTGCTTGATACGTTGCAATATCTTAAGCATGAAACCAATGTATGGCTTGAGATAACAACTTTGCTGATTCCCGGATTAAACGACTCGGCTGAAGAACTCCAGGCATTAAGTGAGTGGGTAGTAAATAAGCTGGGTAGCGAAGTTCCTTTGCATTTTTCTGCATTTCATCCTGATTATAAAATGAGAGATATTGAAGCAACTCCGGTAAGTAAATTAATCGAGGCAAGGCGGATTGCAGTGGCAGCGGGGCTTCACTATGTTTATACCGGCAATATCCATTATCCTGAAGGTGATACAACTTATTGTTCGTCCTGTGGCAAAGCGTTGATTGAGCGCGACTGGTATGAAATTAAGCATTTTGGTTTGACCGCCGAAGGCCATTGTCCCGATTGCGGGACTCCAGTTGCTGGGTGCTTTGGTAAATCGGCTGAACATTTTGGTCGGCAGCGTATTCCGGTTTTTTTAGGGCATTCATGATGGCTACCATATCAATTTCAGATGGTGCAACACGACTAGATGGTGAATTAATACTACCTTCAGATGCGCAAGGTATCGTGGTTTTTGCGCATGGTAGCGGTAGCAGCCGATTCAGCCCTCGCAATAACTATGTAGCTAAAGTTATTCAAGCGCGTGGCCTCGGGACATTGCTGTTTGATTTATTGACTCCACAGGAAGATCAAAATTATGCGACCCGCTTTGAAATTGGTTTGTTGACACAAAGGTTACTTGCTGCGACAGCCTGGTTGAAAACCGAGGTTAACACCCAAGCGTTAAAAATTGGATACTTTGGTGCAAGTACCGGAGCTGCAGCGGCTTTACAAGCTGCTGCAAAGCTAGGAAACAAAATTGCGGCTGTCGTATCACGCGGGGGACGTCCTGACCTTGCGGGTGAGCAAGCTTTAGTAAAAGTGATGTCACCAACTTTACTTTTGGTGGGTGGTGCAGACTATGGTGTCATCGAATTGAATCAGCAGGCTTATTCACGATTACAGTGCGCGAAACAACTTTTATTAATTCCTGGAGCAACGCATTTGTTCGAAGAATCTGGCACGCTAGAGCAGGTAGCAAACCAAGCTGCGCATTGGTTCATCCGATATCTAACCGATACCGCAGAGTAGCATTAATGGTTACTCGCCTTTAAGGAATCAATAACTTCTTCATCAGTTACTTGAGGGAAAGATTGGTAAAACTGCCCAACAGCATAGAAATTAAGGGGTGATTCCAGACAGATGATTTCGTCTGCGTAGGGTTTTATTCTTTTTAGCGTGTCTGGCGGTGCTACGGGTACAGCGCAGATTAGCTTTTTCGGATGTTTCGCTTTTAAAGCGTGTAGCGCTGCTATCATGGTCGATCCGGTAGCTAATCCATCATCGATTACAATAACAATCCGATTTTCTGGATCAAATGGAGGACGAATCGGGGTATATTGCTTGCGTCGTTCCTTTATTGTTTTTAACTGAGCCGCTTTTTCGGCTTCCATATACTGAGATTCGTGCACATACTGCTCTGCATAATCTGTCAGATAGGTCCAACCATTTTCGTCAATGGAGCCAATGGCAAATTCCGGGTTTCCGGGTGCCCGCAGTTTTCTGACCAATACTATGTCTAAATCACCGGAAAGCGTATCAGCAATTATTTTTCCCATCGGAACAGCTCCTCGCGGAATCGCTAAAATAAGCGGGTGGCAATCACGATAGTGGTTAAGTTTATTAGCTAATTGGTTTGCTGCGTCATTACGATCACGGAACATATTGACTCAATGCTAGATAGGGTTATTAAACTAAGTGTTTATTTTATTAAACCTTTCTTAGTGAGTATAACTTAGAAGCAAAGTTGGGGATGGGTAATTATTTTCAGAAAAATAACCCTTACGCGCTGCTTTATTTCTTACGTTTCGACGATTTTCTTTCTTCGAATTCAAATCCAATTTTATT
>CAZIDT010000059.1:0-7358 GCA_964537855.1 uncultured Nitrosomonas sp. | reverse complement strand
CACGTATTATTGATTGGAATGATCGGAGTACATGTGTATTGTTTGGTGATGGTGCTGGTGCAGTTGTGTTATCGCAAAGTGAGCAACCGGGAATACTCTCAAGTCATTTACACGCGAATGGTGGTTACAGCAAAATACTGGCTGCGCCTGGTAGTATTTCTGGTGGAAAAATTCAAGGAACACCTTTTATTGCAATGGAAGGGAACACAGTTTTTAAGTTTGCGGTTAAAGCACTGGAGGAAGCAGCGATTGAGTCTCTGGCGGCTAATAACTTGCAGGCATCTGATATTGATTGGTTTATACCGCATCAGGCTAATATTCGCATCATTAAGTCGACAGCTCACAAGCTTGGAATACCGATGGAGAAAGTTGTTACAACAGTTGATCGCCATGGGAATACTTCAGCAGCATCTGTACCCCTTGCGTTAGATCTCGCAGTCCGTGATGGACGTATTCAGTCTAATCAATATGTCCTTCTAGAAGGAGTGGGTGGAGGATTTACTTGGGGATCTATATTGCTTCGGTGGTGAAAAAATGATACTTGCTTTTACATTTCCTGGGCAAGGCTCCCAGTCCGTTGGTATGCTGAGTGGTTATAGTGACTTGCCAATTGTTGAACAAACGTTTGACGAAGGTTCCGAGATTCTCGGCTATGACTGTTTTGAATTAGTAACTCATGGTCCCGCAGAACAGCTTAATTTGACGATTCACACTCAACCTATCATGTTGATGGCAGGTCTTGCGACTTATCGGGCTTGGAAATTCTTAGGGGGGAAAACACCAGATTACCTAGCAGGGCACAGCCTGGGTGAATATACAGCATTGGTAGTGGCAGAAGCTTTAACTTTTAAAGACGCAATTAAGTTAGTGCAATACCGCGCTGAAGTTATGCAGGAATGCGTGCCAAATGGAATCGGTGCAATGGGAGCCATTATTGGATTGGATGATGATGTTGTTAAGGCAATTTGTAGTCAAATCACTGGTCATAACAAAGAAGTTATACTTGAGCCCGCTAATTTCAATTCACCAGGCCAGATCGTGATTGCTGGACATAAAACTGCTGTAGTAGAGGGTATGGAGTTAGCCAAATCGAAAGGGGCTAAATTGGTTACTTTGCTACCCTTGAGTATTCCTTCACATTGCTCTCTGATGCGTCCTGCCGCTGAAAAATTTCAGATATTACTTGAGCAAATCAATTTTTGCAGCCCGAAAATACCAGTTCTACATAATGCTGATGTGCAGCAACATCAACAAGGTAGTGAAATCAGAAAAATATTAACACAACAAATCCATGGCCCTGTACATTGGGTCAGTACCATTCAGTATTTTGTTTCTCAAGGGGTGACGCATATTGTTGAGTGTGGTCCTGGGAAGGTGCTTTCTGGGCTCACAAAACGAATCGATAAAGCCCTAGCTAATTTCTCATTAAACGATAGCACATCACTCCAGCACGCGATCGAGAAATGTAATTAACCTGCTTTTTGATAAGAATGTATGGAAAGAAAATTACTAGAAGAAAATGTTGCTTTTGTAACTGGAGCAAGCCGTGGGATAGGTTTAGCAATTGCGGTAGAGCTTGCCAAGCAGGGTGCAACAGTAATTGGAACAGCAACAACCCAAGATGGTGCTGATGGCATTACACGCCAGTTGGAGGAAATAAACGCCCCTGGGATGGGTGTGCTCATGAATGTCAATGATGTTGATCAAATCAATAAGGCATTTGAAATTGCGAATAAACGATTTGGTGATATTTCAATATTGGTCAACAATGCTGGTATTACTCGGGATAACTTACTCGTTCGAATGAAAGATGAAGAATGGGATGAGGTCATGGCAACGAATCTCAAATCAATCTTCTATCTTTCTAAAATCGTACTACGAGCTATGATGAAAGTACGTTCCGGGCGGATTATTAACATTTCTTCTGTTGTCGGAGCAACCGGTAATCCGGGCCAAGCTAATTATGCGGCATCAAAGGCCGGTATGATTGGTTTTACCAAATCATTGGCAAGAGAGGTGGGTAGTAGGAATATTACCATCAATTGTGTTGCACCTGGTTTTATTGATACTGATATGACAAATTCGTTAACGACTGAACAACGCCTTAATTTGCTTAAGCAAATACCTTTAGGCCGATTGGGTCAGTCAGCAGATATTGCGGCAGCAGTGGTATTCTTGGCTTCACCCGCTGCAAGTTATATAACCGGGACCACATTGCATGTTAATGGTGGCATGTTCATGGAGTAATCACGAAATCTTATTGATAAACCTGTTACGATTAGGTTTGGTTTTTTAAAAAACAAAATTTTGTTAGAATCTCTTAGTTAATTTACCTCACAAAAGGATATCAGATGGATAATACGGATGTAGAACAAAGAATTAGAAAAATTGTTGCTGAGCAACTCGGTGTAAACGAAGGGGATGTAAAAAACGAATCTTCATTTGTTAACGATTTAGGCGCAGATTCCTTGGATACAGTTGAATTAGTAATGGCACTTGAGGAGGAATTTGATTGTGAGATTCCAGATGAAGAAGCAGAAAAAATTAATACCGTACAAGAAGCAATTGATTATGTGAATTCACATTCATCCAATTGAAATTATTTATAGCTTTTTCTTCGGGAGTTACATTTGTCAAAACGCAGGGTGGTTGTAACGGGGTTGGGTATAGTATCCCCTGTTGGAAATAATGTATCGGATGCTTGGCGAAATATCGTTTCAGGGAATTCAGGTATCACGCGTATAAATCGTTTTGACGCTTCAAATTTTTCTTCCCAAATTGCAGGTGAAGTCAAAGATTTTGATATCACCCATTATTTGTCAGCGAAAGATGCTCGTAGGATGGATATTTTTATACACTACGGCATGGCTGCTGGTATCCAAGCAATTAAAGATGCAGGTATTGAAAAGATCGATGGATTAAATCCGGAGCGTATTGGCATTAATATTGGTTCTGGTATTGGTGGACTTACAATGATTGAAGATACTGATAGTGCGTATCATGCAGGAGGTCCTCGTAAAATATCACCTTTTTTTATACCCAGTACGATTATTAACATGATAGCGGGTAATTTATCCATCTTGTTCGGCTATCAAGGACCAAATTTAGCGATTGTAACGGCTTGTACTACTTCGACACATAGTATTGGTAGCTCTGCACGAATGATCGAATATGGTGATGCAGATGTTATGGTATGTGGTGGTGCTGAATCATGTGTAACTCCTCTTGCAATAGGTGGATTTTCATCGGCACGCGCTTTATCAGTTAGAAATTCAGAGCCTGAATTAGCGAGTCGTCCTTGGGATAAGAATAGAGATGGTTTTGTGTTGAGTGAGGGCGCTGGTGTAATCGTTCTAGAAGAAATCGAACATGCTAAACGACGTAACGCTAAAATTTATGCTGAGCTAGCAGGATTTGGAATGAGTGCAGATGCCTATCATATGACTGCTCCCTGTGATGATGGAAGTGGAGCTTCTCGATGTATGCTAAATGGACTCAATAATGCTGGCATCAGCCCAGATGAGGTTGATTACATTAATGCCCACGGTACTTCTACTCAATTAGGTGATATCGCTGAAACTATTGCAATCAAACGTTGCTTTGCTGATCATGCGAAAAAATTAGCGATTAATTCTACTAAATCAATGACTGGCCACTTGCTTGGTGCGGCAGGTGGAGTGGAAGCTATTTTCTCAATTTTGTCGTTATACAATCAAGTTGTACCTCCAACTATAAATTTAATTGAACCAGATCCAGATTGCGATTTAGATTATGTTCCTAACACGGCTCGTGATATGAAAATAAATGTCGCTATTTCTAACTCGTTTGGGTTTGGCGGAACAAACGGTACATTGGTATTTCGCAAATTTTAATAAATTATTTTGCATATGCTGTGGCAGAAGCAAATAGTTAATCAATTAAAATTTCTCATAATTTCTTTTATTGTTGGTATTCTCCTATCCGCTAGCTGGGTCTATTATCTGGCCCATACAAAATATACCCTGCCTTATAAACCTTATGAATTCTCAGTTGAACCCGGAAGTAGTTTAAGAAAAATTGCAGTAAAGCTTGCTGAAGAGAATGTAATACCCAGTGTCTGGCTATTCTTGTTGCTATCAAAGATAACGGAACAGGAAGCAGCGATTAAGGCGGGTGACTATATGCTAACGGCTGATATTTCACCGTTCCAACTCCTAGAATATCTCGTTAAGGGAGATAGTTTACGTAATGAAATTAGGTTTATCGAAGGATGGACTTTTGTTCAAATTAGAGAAACACTCAATAATCACCCAGGGATAAAGCATGATACGATGCATCTAAATGAAGCCGAGATCGCGCTACTACTGGGTTCAAAAGAAAGTAAGCTTGAGGGCTTGATTTTTCCTGATACTTATTTCTTTATGAAAAATAGTAGTGATATCAGTATCTTAAAACGCTCCTATGAGAAGATGCAGAATCATCTCAAAGCTGCTTGGACTTCAAGACAAGCATCACTACCCATTAATAATGAATATGAAGGCCTGATCCTTGCTTCAATTATTGAGAAAGAAACAGGAAAAGACAGTGATCGTGAATTGGTTGCAGCAGTATTTATCAATCGGCTACGTCTAGGTATGAGACTACAAACTGATCCAACAGTGATATATGGTTTAGGTGAAAAATTTGATGGAAATTTGCGAAAGCAGGATCTAGTTACTGATCATGCTTATAATACTTATACTCGGTTTGGGTTGCCGCCTACCCCGATTGCAATGCCCGGTCTTGCTTCTATACGAGCAGCGTTCAATCCGGCAGAAGATAATTCCCTCTATTTCGTGGCTAAAGGAAATGGTGAATCATATTTTTCAAAGAGTCTAAAAGAACATAACATGGCTGTACAAAAATACCAGAAACGATAACTAATTGTTTCTCATGAATAATATAATAAAGAAGGGTAAATAAACCTAATGCAATTTTCGGTTATTATTCCTACACTTAATGAATCAGAAAATATTGATGCATTATTGACACGTTTGTTTGCACTCCAATTTTCTTCAGAGAGCTATGAAATTATTTTTGTGGATGATGGATCAACTGATCATACGCAAGCAAAAATTAAGCAATGGTCGTCGCAATATACCAATGTTCATCTTATAGAAAGAAAAGGGACGCCTGATTTAACCGCATCTATACTTGAAGGTGTATCTGCAGCAAAAAGTGATGTAATTGCTGTGATGGATGCGGATTTAAGTCACTTGCCCGAGCAGTTGCCTTTAATTCTAGAGCCGGTATTAACCGATCGTTACGATGTTGCAGTGGGAAGTCGGTATGTTTCGGGAGGTAGTACCAAAGGTTGGCCACTATACCGGCAATGGCTTTCTCGAGTAGGTGGATGGCTTGCGCGACCAATCTGTGATGTCAATGATGCAACATCTGGTTTCTTTGCATTTAAGCGTAAGTTGATAAGCAATATTCCAGAGATGGCGCGAGGATACAAAATTCTCTTGGAATTATTGGTATCAAATCAAGAAAAAATAAGAGTTACGGAAGTACCAATTTGTTTTCATAACAGAACACAAGGCAGCTCCAAGCTTTCAATTTCTCATCAAGTTATTTTTTTGCATCGACTGATTATGTTGGCCGGTGGAATTGTATCTGTTGGAACTGCGAGTCGCTTCGCAATAGTTGGGTTTCTGGGAGTATTCGTTGATGCAGCAGTTTTTCACTGGTTGATAAGCTCTGGTGCTGGTTTAGCATTAGCTCACATCACCAGCTTTCTGGCAGCAGTAACCGTCAATTATACATTGAATTCTAAATGGTCATTCCGAGCTCATAACGGGGGACATTTAGATTGGTATCAGTTTAGTCGTTATCTGATCGTTGGACTTTTTGCTTTGTTACTAAGGGGGGGGGTGCTTGCGCTCCTTGTATATACTTGGGACATACCCAATGGATGGGCAATATTTCCTGCAATTGCTGCTACTGCAATTGTAAATTATCTTGGTTCTGCTTTTTATGTTTTTCCTGAAAAAAGTACAACGTTGTCACTGGATACTCGCTGGCGAGTGGCTGCAGTGGGGGTCATTCTTTTTGTAATATTGCTTCGTCTTGTTTATATCGGATTGGCTCAATTACTTCCTGATGAGACTTACTATTGGCAATATTCTCAGCATATGGATCTAAGTTTTTTTGATCATCCGCCCTTAGTCGCATGGTTGATTTGGATAGGGACAGCTATAGTAGGTCAGAATGAATTTGGCGTGAGATCGGGTGCATTTGTATGTGGTTTAGTTGCACTCATATATCTCTATGGCTTTGCACGTAACTTATATAACAAATCAGTTGGTATGCGAGCTGTAATGCTTTTTTCTGTTTTGCCATTTGGTTTTGCATCCGGTTTAATTATGACGCCAGATGCGCCATTGATCGCTGCTTGGGCCGCAACCATATATTATATGGAGAGAGCGTTGATCGCAGGGCAGAAAAGTGCATGGCTTGGTATGGGAATTGCTTTTGGGTTGGGTTTGTTGTCTAAATATACGATTGGGTTGCTAGGTATCGCCGCCCTAGTTTTTGTTATTTTAGATTCTAATGCGCGTCGCTGGATGATTAAACCTTATCCCTATTTATCTGCGTTGCTCGCTTGCGTTTTGTTCTTACCCGTTATCATATGGAATGCTGAGAACAACTGGGTTTCATTTCTGTTCCAAACAGAAAGAATCGGGGGTGGTGGCCATGTGTTTTCTGTCCATTACTTAATTTTATATATTGCAATAATATTGACGCCTGTAGGTTTGTTTGCTGCTGCTCATGCATTAACCCGTGCTCAATATGACAAAAATAATAATTTTGAGCGCAGACGTCAGTTATTTATTTACGTTTTTACAGGCGTTCCACTACTTATCTTCTTAGGTCTTAGTACCTATGATACGCCCCGATTCCACTGGACAAGTCCCCTCTGGCTAGCTGTAATTCCTGCAATGGCGTGGATGATGGGGCAAAATACACTTGATAAATTTTTTAACAGATTGCGAAATGTATGGCAATCTACCATCGTTGTGTCATTACTAGCCTATGCGTTCATTTTGCATTATGTCGTGCTGGGTTTTCCTGGGATACCCTATCAATTCTTAACAGAGCATTATTTCTGGAAAGAAGCAACAATTGAGGTTGAGCAAATCGCAGAAGAAATTGAAACTGAGACCGGTCAAACACCAATTGTTGTAGGTATGAGTAAATGGTCAGTTGCGAGCGCGCTATCTTTTTATAATAAGAACGGTAATAGGATGGATATACGTTCTCGTAATATGCTTGGCGACACTGGCGCAATGTATGAATACTGGTTTCCAAGTGAACCACCTACAGATCGACCCATATTA
>CAZIDT010000058.1:0-7374 GCA_964537855.1 uncultured Nitrosomonas sp. | reverse complement strand
GGATAGCAGGCCAATACCTCATCAACGCTTCGTGTGGCCGGATCACCTTCATAGGCCGCCACGATATCGCTTTCTAATAAATTCCTTACCGCGGGTAATCGCTTAGCAAAAGCCTGTGTAATTGCGACTGATTGTTCTCGATCGATATCACTTAGTGCCTCAAGTCCCGAATTGGAATGCAGTTCGTGCTGAATTTGCACCAGTAATGCGCGCAAAGTCATATTAAGCGTGTGCCCAACATAATGGTCAACGCCTTCATCCGCCAAATCTGCAGAACCCAAACGATTTGGAAACATAGCCGCATTAAGTCCTTCAGCTACACTAATCAGGATCTTGCGTGATGGTAATTTTGGCGGGCGTAAATGGCCTTGGCGATTTCCCAGAGAAGTGATCCGTAAATCTCTGAGCGCATCAACGATTTCATCGATTTCCAAATGCGTGCTTCTAAGCTGAATATCGCTAACTTTATTAACACTAGTCACTATGCACTTAACCCTTGTTCATTAAACATACCTTCAAAAAGGATACTACTTAAGTACCGCTCTCCGGAATCAGGTAATACAACTACAATCGTTTTACCCGCATTCTCAGGTCGTTTAGCCTGCCTCACCGCAGCAACCACTGCTGCACCACAAGAAATTCCTGAAAGAATACCTTCCTCTCGAGCTAAGCGACGCGCACACACAATAGCCTCTTCATTTGACACCTGCTCAACTTCATCGACAAGTGAAAGATCGAGATTATCGGGAATAAAACCCGCTCCAATGCCTTGAATTTTGTGGGGGCCAGGTGTTAAGGTTTGACCTACTCGCCGTTGAGAAATAACTGGACTTGCTGAAGGTTCGACTGCTACTGACAGAATAGCCTTACCTTTGGACTGTTTGATATAGCGCGATACACCGGTCATTGTACCGCCCGTTCCAATACCCGCAACAAAGATATCAATCGCACCATTGGTATCGTTCCAAATCTCGGGGCCTGTTGTCAGCTCATGTATCGCTGGGTTTGCAGGATTTTTAAACTGCTGTAGTAATACATACCGGCCTGGTTCAGACTCTACAATCTCATTTGCTTTGGCTATAGCTCCACTCATCCCTTTTGAACCATCTGTTAACACCAATTTCGCTCCAAAAGCGACTAGTAATTTACGGCGCTCAACACTCATGGTTTCTGGCATCGTCAATGTAAGAGGGATGCCTCTTGCTGCAGCAACGAATGCTAAGGCAATACCAGTATTTCCACTGGTTGGTTCAACAATTTCTTTTCCAGAACCCAGCAATCCTTTCCTTTCTGCATCATCAACCATTGCTACCCCGATTCGGCATTTCACAGAGTAGGCCGGATTCCGCCCTTCAATTTTTGCAAGCACTGTCGCAGGCGCACCATCAGTAACTCGGTTGAGTTGAACGAGAGGCGTTCTGCCAATCGACATTGAGTTATCCTTAAACCAATTAGACATGTGATACCCCTTTCTTGAATGTCATAAGACGATTTTAGATTGAAACTAAGAATTTTGACTTAAGACTATATTTTACTCATACCAGAATCTTAGCTAAAGTAACTAACGATTTGATAGTCATCCTATAGTATTCTTTAAACAAAATTTGAAATAATGATACGAAACCGGGTCATTTCCAAAATAAGCTCTACGTTAATTGAGTGCTATGCTCATCTAAATTTCGATGAATGTAAAGCATAGCCTATACCGTGTTCAATGAATTCAATCGCTTTTATATTACCGAATACCCATTAAGCCTTTTATGATACAACTACCAATCTCTGGGTTTACTCCACTAGCGATAAGAGTCGTGTTCTTGGCACTAGCATATTATGCAGGAGCAATGTTGGGATTGAGCATACCTTACATTGGGTCCAATATTACCCTGTATTGGCCACCTTCCGGTATTTCCCTAGCGGCCTTAACACTATGGGGGCTGGCCTGCTGGCCTGGTGTCTTATTAGGATCACTTACCGCCACCCTAACGCTAGGTGAATTAGCGTTACCAGCAGCTTTTGGTATTTCTTTAAGTAATACCTTGGGTCCTGTGATCGGGGCTTTTCTCCTTAGGAAAATTGCTGGGATCTCTACTCATTTTTCTGATAAAGAAAATATTATTCGCTTTCTCATTATTAGTGCTGGAGTAAGTATCTTAACAGCCAGCATAGGAACACTGACACTCTATCTAAATGGCAAAATACTCATAGAGCAACTTCAGTTAGCATGGTTAGGTTGGTGGTCAGGCGATATGATTGGTATCTTAGTTTTTGCACCGCCTTTTTTTTTCTGGACAACTCAATCTTTCAAAAATTTTCTAGTTAGTTCAACCAAAAAATTAGAACTCATTTTAGCAATGAGTAGTTGTATTGGATTATGTTGGATCGTATTCATTGGATTTACACCGCTCAATTCCATCACGTCAGCAATTCCCTACATTGTCTACCCTCCCCTATTGTGGATTGGTCTACGCTTTAATGCAATGACAGTATCGACAGCAGTGATCATTGTCTCATCACTAGCTGCCATTGGCACGTCACATGGATTTGGCCCTTTTACCAAAGGAAATTTCTATACAGATCAATTTCTATTTTGTGTATTTATCATAACCACTTCGCTGATTTCTTTCATGATGATAAGTATTCAATCATCACGAAAACAGGCTGAACAATATTTACGGGATAGTGAATCACGCCTTCGTTTGGCACTGGAAGCAGCTAACCAAGGATTATATGATTTAAATATTCAAACTGACCAAGCCATCGTTAGCCCAGAATATGTTCGAATGTTAGGTTATGACCCTAATTCATTTCAGGAGTCTACTAGTAAATGGCTTGAACGGATGCATCCAGAAGATCGCGAGCATACTTATCAAATTTATAACGATTACATTAATGGGATACAAACTAATTACGAAGTGGAATTTCGACAACTCACGCGAACTGGGGAGTGGAAATGGATTCTATCACTAGGAAAAGTAGTTGAGTGGGACGATCAAGGTCACCCACTGCGCATGCTAGGTACTCACACCGATATCAGTGACCTTAAAACAAAAGAATTAATACTTCAACAAAATGAAGAAGCGCTTCACCGCACACAAATCATCGCAAAATTGGGTAGCTGGCATTTTGACCTAGTACATGACGTCCTTACCTTGTCTAAGGAAGCCTTTCGAATATTCGGAGCAGAGCGGCAAGCTCCTTTTAGTTATAGCCGATTCTTGGCACATGTACTCCCAGAAGATCAAGAAAATGTTAACTTGGCTTGGCAGGCTTTTCTAAAGGGGGATCCTTACGATATTGAGTTTCGCTTTAAATTGAATGCCCGCACAAAATGGGTTAGAGCGCGAGCTGAAATCACTAATCTCGATAGCAATGGCGCTCCTATCAAAGCAGTTGGAACCATTCAAGATATCAGTGAACGTAAACAAGCAATCGAAGATATTACGCAAGCTAAAAATTTACTTCGTACGGTAATTGACGCTTCTCCCGATATGATTTTTGTAAAAGACAAACAGCATCGGTTTTTACTTGTGAACCAATCCTTAGCTACAAGCCAAGGATTAGAGCCAGCAGCTATGCTAGGTAAATCTGATACCGATTTTTGGCCTGATTACCAATGTTATGGTGATCAAGCAAGAAACATTCGGGGATTTCACGTGGATGATGATGAAGCTTTCTCTGGTAAAACTGTTCATAATCCAGCAGACCAAAGATTACTGGCTAATGGCGAGCTCCGCTGGTTTGATACGATCAAAATTCCACTACGAAATATGCGGGGGCAAATTACAGCAATATTAGGTTGCGCTCGCGATATTACCGACCGACTCCATATCGAATCAAAATACCGCGCCTTGATCGAACAAATACCAGCGGTAACTTACACCATCGCCATCGACCCGGAAATACATACTGTTTATGTAAGTCCACAGCTCGAAACCCAACTAGGGTTTAGTGTTGATGAATGGTTAACCAATCCACAATTATGGTTAAACCAGATACATCCTGAAGATCGGAAAAAAATATTGTCAGGCTTATCGGTTAGTTTGACAACTGGGTCTCCCTATTACTCTGAATATCGCATCTATAAGAAAGATGGCAGTCTTACTTGGGTTAGAGATGACGCAGTTTGGTTAAAAGATGCTGTCGGAAAACCAGTGTTACTTCAAGGTGTTATGCTTGATATCACGTATCAGCGACTGGCCGAAGAAAAATTAAATCACGCTCTGGAAGAATTACGTAATTCCGAAAAATTCCAACGCGAATTACGAACGTTAGCCGAGCGTGAACAAAGTCGATTAGGTGCTCTACTGTCTGCGATGAATATCGGTATATTATTTGAAGATAACGATAGACGAATTGAATATATCAATCCTACTTTCATGCGAATGTGGAATATCGATGAACATGATCATTTATTGAATAGGCCAATCCAGACACTCGTTGATCGATCAAACGAAATATTTTCACGGCCTGAACATGCTTCGAAATATTTATTGAATCTACTCAGTTCAGATGAGATTACTAAATTATCAGAATTAGAGTTGAATAGTGGAAGAACGCTGACACAATCATCGTATCCGGTCAATGATGCAGAGAATAATTTGATCGGGCGTCTCTGGATATATGAAGACATCACTCAGGAAAGACAAACCGCCCAGCAGCTTCTGTACCTCGCTGAACGAGACCCTCTTACTGGATTGTATAACCGACATCGCTTCCAAGAGGAACTCGATAATATGATTGCCACCTCATTACGCAATCAAAACCAATTTGCACTGCTTTATTTTGATCTTGATGATTTTAAATATATCAACGATACATTTGGCCATAAAGCTGGAGATACTGTTTTAACCAGAACATCTGGGGAAATTTCTAGCATCGTTCGACAAACTGAAGTTTTTGCGCGGTTAGGTGGCGATGAGTTTGCAATTTTGAGCCCACTGAGGTCCAATGATGACCTCAGCGCATTGCCCGCTCGCGTCGTCAATTCCATTGCGTCTATACCGATTCATTTTCGTGATACCAATATCCGACTCACTACCAGTGTAGGCGTGGCAATTTTTCCTTTACATGGGGAAACAGCCGAAGATTTGATTGCCCATGCAGATGCCGCTATGTATCAAGCCAAGAATCATGGAAAAAATACATGGGCACTCTATGATCCCATGCGTGATTCGTCAGAAATGATGATGAATCGGCTAACATGGTATAACCGAATTATGCAAGCACTTGAACAAAACCTGTTTGAAATTCATTTTCAAGGTGTATATGAAACAGCGCAAAGTAATCTTGAACATTTAGAAATCCTAGTTAGAATGCGCGATAAAAATAAGCCCGATCAACTCATCATGCCGGGGCAATTCATCCCAGTTGCAGAAAAAAATGGGCAAATCGTAAATATTGATCGCTGGGTAATAAAACGCAGTATTGAATTGCTCCACCATAACCCCGACATGCCTCCGGTTGCAATCAATATTTCTGGTCGAACATTCGATGATCCAGCTATACCTAATTACATTAGTAATCTATTAAATGAGCATCACGTTGATCCTAAACGCTTAATTATTGAACTAACAGAAACAGCTGCTGTTTCTGATGTTCAAGATGCGCAACGCTTCATTGAAGCGGTTCACCAAACAGGATGTCGTGTCTGTTTAGATGATTTTGGGAGTGGGTTTTCCACGTTTGGCTATCTCAAATATCTTGGTGTGGAGGTATTAAAAATCGATGGTTTATTCATTCGTGATCTACCCAATAATCGTGATAATCAGATTTTTGTCAAAGCCATGGTAGAAGTCGCTCGTGGATTAGGCAAGATCACCGTTGCTGAATTTGTAGAAGATGCTGCAACCTTGACGATGGTTAAAAATCTTGGGGTCGACCTTGCGCAAGGCTATTATTTAGGCCGACCAGAACCTACTTTTCCTAAGAAAGCTGTAAATTGTATTGAATCAGTCTACTAAACCATGCTAGAAAACAGATCAATTAAGCTTTATCAACAGCTGTTGGAGGATGGTTATTAATATAATCAATAATATCGCCTACCGTTCTGAGATTCTTCACTTCATCGCTATCAAAGGTAACACCAAATTCTTCTTCTGCATCGAATAATAACTGAACCGTATCCATCGAATCCAAACCTAAATCTTTAAACTGTGATGCTACCGTAACTGCTGAAGCATCCACATTCTCAATCTTAGAAGCAATAAATTGAATGACTTTTGCTTCAATATCTGCTGTAGTCATATGATGTATTCCTATGATTTAATTTGTTGTAAAAACAAGAGTGGCGTTATTACCACCAAAGCCAAAAGCGTTACATAAAGCTACTTGAATCGATTTTTTAACTGCATGATTCGGTGTATAGTCAAGATCGCATTCAGGATCAGGTTCTACCAAATTGATCGTGGGATGAATAGTGCCGGTTTTAAGCGCCAT
The DNA here is from genome assembly GCA_964537855.1 of uncultured Nitrosomonas sp. Classification (GTDB taxonomy): domain Bacteria; phylum Pseudomonadota; class Gammaproteobacteria; order Burkholderiales; family Nitrosomonadaceae; genus Nitrosomonas. The sequence continues at coordinate 939 of CAZIDT010000058.1, read as the reverse complement.
AATAGTCGCAACACTAGCAATCGCAGCTGAGGCACCGATAGAGTGCCCAATCATCGATTTAGTCGCACTAATCGACAGTTTCGGCGCGTGCGCACCAAAACACTGCTTGATTGCTTTAGTCTCTACGATATCACCGAGTGGTGTAGATGTCGCATGCGCATTAATATAATCGACGTTCTCAGCTTCAAGACCTGCGTCTTGTAAAGCCGCTTGCATCGCCGCTACCTGTCCATCCATTTCTGGTGCAACAATATGCGATGCATCGCAACTGCAACCATATCCAGCCAAATAAGCATGGATCGGTGCTCCTCTCGCTTTAGCCTTTTCCTCACTTTCAAGAACGAGTATGCCTGCCCCCTCTCCAATTACAAACCCATCTCGTCCTTTAGCAAATGGTTTTGACGCAAGTTCGGGTTCATTATTAAATCCGGTAGATAATGCAAATAACACCTCAAACCCAGACATAGTCAACGGTAACACACAAGCTTCTGCTCCACCTGCTATCACCGCATCAGCTTTTCCTGATCGGATCAATTCAAGCCCAACACCAATTGCATTACCACCTGATGAACAAGCAGTGCTCGTTGTCAAATTAACACCCTTAAATCCGTACTTTGATGCAATCCAGGCCGCTGCAGAATTAGCCATGATCCGTGGAACAGTAAAAGGAGGTAGTGATTTTTTTTGAAATTTTCGTATAGCAGAAGATTCAAACGTTGAAAACCCTCCCATTCCAGAGCCCAAACTCACCGCTACACGCTGAGGCGAATAATTTTCGAGACTTCCTGAATCGTTAAGCGCGAAACTTGCAGCACACAAAGCGAGTTGCGTAAATCGATCGGATTGTTCAATCTGCTTTGCTGTCATCACGGAAGTAGGGTCAAATCCAATGATTTCACCCGCAATTTGAGAACGTTGTCCCGATGCATCAAAACTACT
>CAZIDT010000057.1:0-7393 GCA_964537855.1 uncultured Nitrosomonas sp. | reverse complement strand
ATTGAGATAAGGGATGGTCGTTCTGAATGAGAATTTTTTATAATCGTACCGCGCTGTGAAGGGCGCATACCAAATATCGGTTGCCGATGATCCGCCATAGTTACCGGTGGTAAAATCCATGCCACCACTCAGACTAAGCCCGTTTGCATAGATTGGATGGCAGCTCCAGAGCAAACATAACGCAATGGTTGTTCTTATCTGGATCGGTCGATTGAAAAGTCGGGTAATGGCGTAAGTCATAAATTATAAATTAGGTGAATTAATCTCGAATTCTATCCGGTAACGCGTCACGGATACTGTTTAAATCGTTGCTTGGTCGTTCAGGCATATCATTAGTATCTCTTGGGCGCTCAGGTCTTTCTAGTGTGTCTCGATCTGAAATCGACGATCTATCTGGAAGATCCGCATTAGGTAATTGTTCAGTTTGTATTCGCTCAGTGACCATTTTCGAGTCAGAGTCTAGATCTTTTGATTCCAATTGTTCTCGCTCTTGTTTGGATAAATCAGAGGGGTGATCTAATCTTATTTCTCTATCCGATTTATCCGACTGGCTAGATGGCTTTTCTTCGATCGATTTTTCTAGTTTATCCTTATCGATCCGATCGGATGAGTTTGCTGAATCTGATTTACGAGAATCCTGGTCCGAAGATGGGTTCTTCTGATCGTGTTTAGACTGATCCGATAGATTGGTCGGTGATTTGTTCTGATCAGTTTTCTGGCGTTCATCTTTCCCAGAAGATCCAGAGTTATCAGACCGGGGTTGTGTGTCAGAAGAAGTCGTTTGTTTTCCCGAATTCTCAGAAGATTCACGCTTGGTACTATCTTTTCCACGATCCGATTCGCTAGATTGACCCTGATTGAGGTTATTACCATGGGAGCGAATATCTGATTTTTCTTCCGGTGGTAATGTTTTATTTCGGCTATCGCTATCTGTTTGACTTCGATCGATTCGTTCTTGTATCTGGGTCGGTGATTCGGATTTTAATTCCACACGATCCGCAATCACGCGTTGATCTGTACCAACCCGCCCACTCACGAGTACACGTTGATTTAATCTCAAATCTTCTTTGTTATCACCTGCCATTTGAACTTTGGCATCTAGCGTAATGGACTGATTAGCGATACTGATTTCTTTACCCCGTAAAGCATGTACATAGCCTTCGATCACAAGATGATTCGCTTGACCAATTGCTTGGCGAGTGGGTTCAATTTGAACATGCTGAGCTTGCAGGTTAGTTCCATTCCAGTGACCAGCCACAGATATTTCCATACCCTTAGCAATATTAGCAGGATTCGATTTGAAATCATGTTGGATACGCGCGCCATGAATTTCATATCCTTTAGCATCAACATGCGTGACATGGCCATTGATCCTTGCCTCTAGGGACGTTGGATTGGTTTCAATGCGCGATGCCATGATGGTTCCGTTAGCAAGGCGATGCCCGCTAATTTGCGTCCAATCACCGACTTTGAGATGAGATAGATCTCGAGATTCCGTCGCGCGTACGACTTGTCCGAGTACGTGCATTTCTCCTGTTTGATGATTGATATGGCTGATTGGACCAACAGCTGCATGGACTACTGCAATATGCTTGGCCGTAACTTCTTGACCAAACCCAAGTGCACGCGTTACAACAACATGTCCAACTGCAAGTTCTCTAACAGAAGTAAGCCGACCATCGACCGTTACAGGGGTATTATTGTCGTAATGAACTTCTACTCCGTTGACACAGATACTCGCAAAACCTGTGATAGTGCCAATAATCCCGGTGCCACCGATACCCCCTTCTTCAGCGAGTTTGCTGCCAGTGCCCCCAATGCCTTTCTCAGGATGACCTGTTCCTCCAATGCCTCCGCTCGCATGAATTCCAGTGCCCCCTACCCCAGATTCGGTGATTTTTGAGCCAGTTCCGCCAATTCCAGCAGCTGGATTAACTTGAACTAGATTAGTTTCACAATTGTTTTTAGCCAATACACTGGGTATACCCAATGCTAGGGTAAGAGCCAAGCTAACAAGATATAGTAGGTAGTGGAGCCAGGGTTTCATGATGCGGATGCGTTATTCTTGGAGTTGATCAGACTCAGTGTTTGTTGATCAGAGCCATTTTCTGGTGTACCTGGTTCAGCAAGTTCGCTGTAAAAATAGATACCAAATCGCATTCGGTATTGGGAATTTTTTTCAGGCACATCATTTTTTTCCAATTCCATGGCTTGCTTATTGATTGTTAACAATGTTTCCATCCCGAGTTTTTCTGATTGTTCAGCGAGTTGTTGAACGGATTGAAAACTTAATTCGTTATAGTAAACACTGCGTTCTAAGTAGGGTTTAGCGCCACCCAGCAAGTTACTGGTTGCTGCTGCTGCGTGATCATGTAGGCTTTCTCCAAAGTAATAGGCTTTTTCATCAAAACCCTGGCTCGGGATAAACGCAGCGGTATTAAGGCAGACTTGCTGCTTCTCATCAAAGTGGGCAATTCCGATACGTAACCATTCATCGAGCACTGCGCGCGAACGAATATCTTTGCTGACACTCGCAACTAGGCCTTCAAAAGAGATTTCACCTCCTTCTTTAGCAAAGCGGGGTAACGGCTTAGGTTGATTGTTTTCGTCTAGAAACCGCGCTTCATTTGTCCAAATATTGATAAGCCGGGTTCCCATTGAAATCGCTTGAGGAATTTCTTCTTTTTCAGTAGAGGGACAATGGCGTAGGCGCTTAACATCTTTGCGGTGGATGCCAGTTAGAAGACTCAAATGGCTATCGGTAGAAGGTTTGTTGTTGATTTTAAACTCTTTGTCAGCCACCTCGACAAAAATCTCTTTAAGCAAATCACTGAGATAGGTAAAGGTGATGCCTTTCGATAGCATTAATCGAACGAGTGGCCGCAGTATTTGCCGTAAGGCTGTAACTAGTGCTGGATTGATTGTTGAAAGTTTTGGGGGGGATGTGGTTTCCACAATTTTTATTCTTTTTCTTAAGTTAATTGCTATCTATTTTATTTTGTTTCATTACGTGATGCCAACATTTTGTGGGAAAAATTTACGCTAAATATTGACATAATTCTTGGTGCGGTTCTATAGTAGCGGCTGAAATTGTGGGGAAAAATAACACATCAATCTCTGCAATGAGCTAGTTTACTGATTTTAAACGATAATGGAGGGTAAATTTAATGTTAATTCGATCAGATAAATTGTGTCGAGTGGGGTTTGGCTGCATATCAGTATCAGCTTTGCTCTTGCTATGGTTTGGTTCAGCGATTGCGGGTGACAATGAAGTGAATTTTTCATTAACCGATCATCCAGGCCGTTGGTTTGATACCGGCACCGTCGTAGCGGGCAATCGTTCGATTGCGATCGCGACACCGGGAGTGCGTGTCAATTTTTCTGGAAATTCCAATACTGTCCATACAAGAACTAGTCTGATTTATCCAACTGGCGCAGCAAGGATGCCGTTTAATACCGAACCTAAAAAAGGTGGGGATAGTATTACTTTGACGACGCCAGGTTTATATGTATTTACATGTAGTATTCACCCCTACATGTTTGGTGCAGTAATCGTGGATGATCCAGCAACCACGGGATTAGATCTGGGTTCATCCATTAGCTTGATTAATGGCATTACCGTACCGACCAGCAGTGATTTAGCAACTCGCTTGCTGCGCACTTTCTTTATCGCAACCAATCCAGCCAATTGGCAAAACTATGCAAGCAATTCGCCTTGGCATATCACTTATCCGAATGTGGACGTACGAGTCGATATTGGGGTGGTAAATTTGCCAGCTGTTCTCAATGCGCGTTACGGAAATGATTTGCCCTTGGCTCCGTTGAGTAATCCAAGTACGCAAGCGATTGGGGAAATTTGGGTCGCAACGCAATTTGAAACAACCTCCGGAAAATCTAAGCCAGGTACGGTGACTGCAGTGGATGGATCTTCTTGGCAAGTAACCCGAAAGGTTGCGTTACCATCGATTAACATGAATAACCCGCATAATATGTGGACGGACCGAAATCAGAATGTTATCTATGTTACACAATGGTTTGATAAGAAACTGACCGTTTATAATCGTCAAACTGGGGCGCTGATACGAAATGTATCGGTTGGTGAAGCACCAGCGCACGTGATGACCTTAACCGATAATGATCGAATTCATATCACCAATAACGGGGATACCCGAACGGATTCGGTGATGGAATTATCCCCATTGGCGACCAACGTATTGCGTCGAATTGATATTGGTCGTGGAAATCCTCACGCACATTGGATGAGTCATGATGGTAAAACCATGGTGACTCCAAACGTTTTAACCGGGGATACCACTCAATATAATTTCAGAACCAATGATGTGGAAGCGATTTTACCTGTGAGTAGTCCACTGAGCCATCCATTGGCAACGGGCATGATGCCGGATGCGAGCAAATATTATGTTGCCAACTTGCTCGATAGTACGATCACCGTAATTGATATGGAATCGCATAATGTGTTGAAGCATATCAATTTGATCGCAAATTATCATCCCGTTACCGGTGCAATAACAGGACCTGTGGGCGCATTGCCTATCCAAACCCCAGTTTCTCCCAATGGGAAAAACATGGTGACCGCGAACACACTGACTGGAACCATCACGATTCTCGATACTACAACCGATGAAGTTGTTGCAATGTTACCTTGTGATCCGGGTTGTCATGGTGTGCAATACGGCGCCAAACTAAATGGGGGCTATTATGCGTACGTAACCAGTAAATTTTCGAACCGTATGTTGGTGGTTGATCCGGATCCCAATAATGATGGAAATCCCATTGATGCAGCCATCGTTGGCAGTGTGGGACTTTTTGCTTCGAACGCGACGCTTAAGGATGCAACTATTTCTGGCAATGCAGGTATGGGAGGGCAAGGTATTCTGCCAATCCCTGTAGTTTACAATGGTTGGGTACAAAATCTGCCATCCACCTGGAGTAACCTACTAACACCCGCTCAGCGGAATCCGTGGCAATAGCAGTGTTTAATTAGCTGATTCTATAATGAAAAGCCAAGCTGCTTTAAATTGCAGCTTGGCTTTAATCGGCTCTTGCTATTTCCGCAATCCCACTGGAGCAATGTTTTACTATGCCTTCATCTGAGGTTAAATAAACTGCTACGCTGAGAGAAATGGTTTTCCAGAAACTCAATACGTGATCAATGACTGATCATTTTCTGCTAGTGCTAATAACTTCTCGATACCAATCGGTTCTTTTTTGAGCAAAGGCACAACGGCATAGCGCTTGGCATGAAGGGTAGCAACTGCTTCAATATTAGTAAGTTCGTTATTTGCGCGTTGACATAATAAAGGGGAATAAGTCGTAGTGGCAGCAATGCTGTTATTAATAACCCAAGCCCAAGGTTCAATTCCTGCACGGCGTAGGTCTGCTTGTAAGTTTGCTGCTTCCAATACTGGCGTTGTTTCTGCTAAGGTTACGAGGAGTATTTTGGTTTGTTTAGGGTTTTGCAGCTGCATCATTGGGGTGGTGTAGTGTGTGATGGAATGACTATCCATTTGTTTTGCAACTTCACGATGATAAGCACCAGTGGCATCAAGCAATAGCAATGTGTGGCCAGTGGGGGCAGTATCCATTACTATAAATTTTTTTCCTGCTTCACGGATAATACGCGAGAATGCCTGAAATACTGCGATCTCTTCAGTGCAGGGTGAACGTAAGTCTTCTTCCAGTAAAGCCCTGCCCTGTGCGTCAAGGTGTGAGCCCTTGGTTTGCAACACACGCTGGCGATAGCGTTCGGTTTCCACATGCGGATCAATCCGATCGACTTGGAGATTATCTATCGTTTCGCTGAGGGTTTCACTTAAATGGGCTGCTGGATCCGATGTGGTCAGATGTACCGGTAAACCGCGCGTTGCAAGATTAACTGCGATAGCTGCTGCCAGCGTGGTTTTTCCAACACCACCTTTTCCCATCAGCATGATTAAGCCGTAGCCATCCTTAACCATTTCGTCGATTAAGCTGGATAAACCGGGAAATGATATGGCTTGATGTATCGTTTTGCTATCGCCAGTAGCAGATAATTCATCACTTAGTAATTGCCGTAAAGCGGTTAACCCAACCAAATTGAAGGGTTTCAACACGATATGGTCGCACGGTAATGGCTTAAGAATTTCTGGAATGGCTGATAAAGTCTTTTGTTCGCGCTGGAAGATAGCCGCTGCCAGATCATCTCTCTCGCCTTCCGATGAAGGTAACACACCATTGATGACTAAGCACTGATTGGTTAAGCCAATGGTCGTGAGTTCTTCTTGAATACGCGCTACTTCGCGTAATGTGGCTTGCTGCGCACGAGCTACCAAGACGAGTCGGGTACGCTGCGAATTAGCGAGTGCATCTACTGCCGCTTTATATTGAGTGCGTTGCTTTTCCAAACCAGCTAAAGGGCCGAGGCATGAAGCATCACCTTTTCCTTTTTCAAGAAAATCACTCCATGCACCGGGCAATTGTAGTAACCGGATGGTATGACCAGTTGGTGCAGTGTCGAAAATAATATGGTCATAGTTAGCTGTCAACGCTGAGTCGACCAGCAAAGCAGTAAATTCGTCGAAAGCAGCAATTTCAGTGGTGCATGCTCCTGATAATTGTTCTTCAATACCTTTAACTACCGTGTCTGGCAATATCCCGCGTACTGGATTGACAATACGATCACGATAAATTTGCGCTGCAGCCTGTGGATCGATTTCCAGGGCGGATAGATTGGGTACGGCATTAATCGTAGTGATCTTGTTACCAATCGCCATGTCAAATACTTGTCCAACATTCGAGGCTGGATCAGTGCTAACCAATAAAACGCGTTGGCCGCTATCCGCCAATTTGATTGCTGTCGCGCAGGCGAGTGAAGTTTTTCCAACCCCCCCCTTGCCGGTAAAAAATAGAAATCGTGGGGGGTGGGTGAGGAATTTGAATTTACCCATCGGATTGATTGATTTATATCAGCAACAGCCACCGCAGCAACTTGACTCTTCACCAGCTTTTTCCAGGGGAACTCCCGCCCAGCGGGAAAGTTCGTTGCGATTCGGATAGCGTCCAGCCAAAGCAACTTCACCGTTTACCAGAACAAGTGGCAACGCATCTGCGCCAGAGCGTACTAGGAATGCTTTGGCTGTGGGATTATCCGCGAAAGCCATAGGTTGTTGTGCCAGATTAAAACGTTCGATGGCGACACCCTGTTGTTTGAGCCAGTCGATATCAGCAGCGATACTCAGCAGAGCACGATCAACATCAGTGCCGCAAACACCCGAGCTACAGCATAAAGCAGGGTCATATATTTGTATAGTTGTCATTTTGATTCTCCAGTAATTAAGATCATAAAAGGTTTCGATAAAATCGATTATTAATATTGGGCTGTGCCTATTATTTT